>JAUUYV010000180.1 GCA_030590275.1 Porticoccaceae bacterium | reverse complement strand
GTACTGGAACCGCTACCCCGGCGCAGCCTGTGATGTCGAGGCATATACCTATTTGCCTTTATTAGAAGAATTAAACTACATGCCCCCTCGCAAGTACTGTGATGCCCCAGAGATTTTGAGCCACTGCAGCAATGTTGCCAAACATTACCGGCTGTATGACAACTCCTGCCTGCAAACAGAAGTTCAAGAATTAGTCTGGGATGAAGCCACCCGGCGTTGGACGATTCATACCGACCGTAATGACAAAATAAAGGCTCGATTTGTGCTTATGGTCAACGGGCCTTTAAATCGTCCGAAACTCCCCGGCATAAAAGGCATTAGTGATTTTAAAGGCCACACGTTTCATACCAGCCGGTGGGACTACAACTACACGGGTGGAGATTCCCATGGCAATCTCACCGGCCTGAAAGGCAAGAGAGTCGGCATTATTGGCACCGGTGCAACGGCCGTACAGTGTGTTGCATTTTTAGGAGAGAGCGCCGAACAATTGTATGTATTCCAGCGCACGCCATCAGGTGTTGATGTCAGAAATGACCATCCAACAGATATGGAGTGGGCCGCCAGTTTGAAGCCAGGCTGGCAGAAACATCGGCAAAAAGATTTTACCGCCATAATGACCGGCCGTGGAGGCAAGCGCGGAGAGATCGATCAACTCGATGAGTTTGATGATGCCTGGGTCGAAATGGGAAAAATTTATCGCCGAAGAATGCGTGAAGCAGGTCCAGACGTACAAAAAGAAGATATCGGCCAAATCTATGAGTTTTCTAATTTTGAAAAGATGGAAAACGTTCGAAAGAGGGTGGATGACATCGTCGAAGACAAAGACGTCGCGGAAGCCCTTAAGCCGTATTACGCCTTTATGTGTAAACGCCCCTGCCTGGACGATCGGTATTTGCCCACCTTCAATCGCGACAACGTAAAGCTGGTTGATACCCAGGGCAAAGGCGTCGATTGTATTACCGAGAAAGGCGTAGTGGTCGATGGCGTAGAGTATGAAGTCGACTGCCTTATTTTCGCTACCGGTTTTGAAGTGGGCACCGACTACACCCGGCGTGCCGGCTACAACCTAATTGGCGTAGACGGAATCAGCCTTGAAGAAAAATGGAGCAAAGGCATGATCTCGTACTATGGTTTACATAGTCACGGATTCCCTAATTGTATGCTGATTGGTAATGGACAGGCGGCTTTTACCGCCAATTATCCCGATGCCCTGGATGAAGGCGCCAAACATACGGCTTATCTTATTAAGCACTTTCTGGACAACAATATCACTCGAGTAGACACCACCGAAGAGGCGGAAACGGAGTGGACAGCCCAGGTGGTGGGCACCAAAGCCGTGACAATAATGGGTGGCTCAGCCTGTACCCCAGGTTATTACAACCTGGAAGGGCAGCACGACCCCAGGGCCAGAAATAACCAACCCTACGGCGGTATGATGGGCTGTAATATATATTTCGCTAAATTGGAGGCTTTTCGAGAAGGCGATCTTATGCCGGGCCTGGAGGTTTCCTAAGGAGTAGTCGTTCAGACTTGATCTGACAGTTATCCGTTTTTTAGGACGGTAGCTGTCAGATCAAATTTAGGAAAGGTCAGGATAATTAAGGTTGGTTCGTTTCCCATCTTGTTCCCAATCGTACGACTATAGGACACCTCTGAAAAAACCCACAGATAAAGAAAAGGCTTAGGTCGTTTCGTATCGCATTTATTTGGCGAATTTACGATCCGGCCCAAACCCGTAAATGCCTTTAGGTAATCTCTAAACCTTGAAGCTTACCCTCAGCACGCCAGTCGTGAAGAATCCTGAAGAACTCCACCGGCCCACCACCGTATTGCCCCGCCAGGAATCCATTACCACCATTACCTTTACCTTCGTTGTTGTAATAGCCGGGGGTACATTCCGCGTAGAATTTTTCCTGGGTACCCGCCAGACGGTTAATTTCAGCAACCCACTCGTTTTCAGCGGCTTCTGAAGCTTCCATGGTTACTACATTATTATCCAGCCCTTTCTTAATAACATAGGCAATATGCTGGGCCTGCTCATCCAGAGCATGGGGCACGTTGGCGGTATAGCCGGTTTGAGTGAAGCCAATAAAATAACAATTGGGGAAGCCGTGACTGTGCATACCATGGTAGGTAGAAAGACCTTCAGCCCATTTTTTACTCAGTGTTATTTCATTTTTGCCAATCACCTCGTAACCAGATTGACTGGTGTAGTTGGTGCCTACTTCAAAACCAGTAGCAAAAATAAGGCAATCCAGTTCGTACTCTACGCCATTCACTACCACACCGTTTTTGGTCACACGTTCAACGCCCTGCCCAAGGGTATCGACGAGAGTGACATTGGGTCGGTTAAAGGTATCGAGGTATTGGTCGTGGAATCCGGGACGCTTACAAAATTGTCGATAGTAAGGTTTTAATTTTTCGGCCAATTCACGATCTTTGATGATGGTATCGACTCGGTCACGGATTTGTTGCATTTTCTGAAAGTCTGCAATCTCCGCTGCCAGTTCCTGATCTTCTGTAGACAGGGCTTCAGCATTTTTGCTGGACGCTAAAATAGTCTGCAAATTACGGAAGATGTCGGTCCAGCCATCGCCGACAAGGTCCTCCTCTTGATGGCCGCCGGTGGCAATGATGTTGAAGTTGTCCATGCGGCGTTTTTGCCAACCGGGTTCCAGGCTTTTTGACCACTCGGGGTCTGTCTCTCGGTTATTTCGCACATCGACAGATGAAGGCGTACGCTGGAACACATAGAGTTCTTTCGCGGAAGCCCCCAGGTGGGGTATGCACTGAACTGCCGTTGCGCCAGTGCCGATAATGCCCACCCGCTTATCTTTTAATCCGACTAAATTGCCTTCGTCATTGCCGCCAGTGTAATTGTAGTCCCACCGGCTGGTGTGGAAGGTGTGGCCACCAAAGGAGTCTATTCCGGGAATACCGGGTAGTTTTGGACGACTCAAAAGGCCGTTGGCCATAGCAACGAAACGCGCCCTGATTCGATCGTTGTGGTTGGTAGAGATAATCCAACGGGAGATGCTATCGTCCCAACGGATTTCCGTGACTTCCGTTTGCAAGCAGGCCTTGTCGTACAAGTTATACTTCTTCGCGATAGCGATGCTGTGCTCTAGAATTTCTGGGCCGTAGGAATACTTCTCTCTGGGAATGTAATCTAGCTCTTCGAGCAAGGGTAAATAGATGTAAGACTCCACATCACACTGGGCACCAGGGTAGCGGTTCCAATACCAGGTACCGCCAAAATCTCCGGCTTTGTCGATCACACGGATATCATTCACCCCCGCATTGCGAAGGTGGACGCCAGCTAATATCCCACCAAAACCGCCGCCAATAATCACCACCTCGACTTCATCGCTTAAAGGCTCTCGGGTAAACCCTGGATCAACGTAGGGGTCGTCTACATAGCCTGTAAAATCGCCAGTAGGCCTCTGGTACTGATCGAGGCCATCTGCTCGTATACGCTTTTCGCGTTCCTGCCGGTATTTTTCTCTCAGTTCATTTGGTGCAAACCCCAGGTTTGCTGTATCGATCCCTGGTGTTGATTGAGTCATGCCACTCTCCTGCTTATCGGTTTAATTTAGTTATTAGTGAACACTCACTATTGCTGAAACCCTTATTTGGGCCAGCTAATACGGTTTTTTTTGCTTATTAACAAGCTCGCGGCGAGGTACTACCGCTACTCGTTCTGTTGAAGCTGACCTGGTTCGGTCGAACCCTAGAGATTTAGCTTATGCCAATTTGTGGGTAAATGGTAGTTATCAACCGGGGCGTGGGGAGCTAAACGGATGGAGGTCTCAGCGTACGGATTAGCGCTGGCGCAGGCTTTGCGTCACTCAACAGTAACGGATTTCGCTAAATTTCTGGGCTGGTCGACGTCGGTGCCTTTTAGCACGGCTACATGATAGGCAAGCAGTTGAAGCGGGAGAGTGTAAACGATAGCTTCCAGACTGAGAGGTACATGGGGAATATCAACTACGGTCAGGCCGGGCTGGTTTTTAAAACCAGAATCGCGGTCAGCGAATACGAACAGTTGACCACCTCGTGCCTGTACTTCATGCAAGTTAGATTTAAGTTTTTCTAATAGCTCGTTGTTGGGCGCAACGGCAATAACCGGCATATCGCCATCGACCAATGCCAATGGACCGTGTTTAAGCTCGCCCGAAGGATAAGCTTCAGCATGAATATAGGAGATTTCTTTAAGTTTGAGTGCGCCTTCCAGGGCGATCGGGTACTGCACGCCTCGCCCTAAAAATAAAGCGTGGTGCTTATCGGCAAAGCTCTCAAAAGTCTGTTCAATTAGAGGGTCAAGAGAAAGTACGCGCTCACACAGCTCGGGCAATAAATGGAGGGCACTCACCAACTGCTGCTCGTCATTTTCTGACAGGGTATTACGCACGCGGGCTATGCTAATCGCCAACAATTGCAACGCAACCAGCTGGGTGGTGAAAGCCTTGGTTGATGCTACGCCTATTTCCGCGCCCGCCCGAGTCATCAAAACTAAATCGGATTCCCGCACCAGGGAGCTATTGGCCACATTGCAAATAGCCAATGTCGTTAAATATCCAGCCTGCTTTGCCGCCTGGAGAGCGGCCATGGTGTCTGCGGTTTCTCCTGACTGGGAGATGGTGACGAAAAGCGTATTTTCAGGCACAACCACCGGCCGGTAACGATATTCACTGGCCACCTCAACCTGACAGGGGATGCCAGCCCACTGCTCCACCCAGTAACGAGCTACCAGACCTGCATGATAACTGGTACCGCAAGCGACTATATGCAGATTTTCTACCTGCTTGAAGCAATCAAGGGCTTCGCGACCAAAGGCCTGAGTCAGCACATGTTTTTCACTAATTCGATCCTCGAGGGTTGCCCTTATAACCTCGGGCTGCTCGTAGATTTCTTTCAGCATGAAATGCCGGTAATTGCCCTTGTCTCCATGATCCTGGCTCTCAGTAAGGGTAACAATATCTGGCTCAAGAACTTTACCCTCGCGGTTTTCGATATGAATACCTCTTGAGT
>JAUUYV010000108.1 GCA_030590275.1 Porticoccaceae bacterium | reverse complement strand
TTAATTTGTCACGCTTTGAGTGGCAACCATCATGCGGCTGGCTATTATTCGGACGAGGATAACAAGCCTGGATGGTGGGATGACTTTATCGGCCCAGGCAAAGCTATTGATAGCAACCATTTTTTTATAGTCTGCCTAAATAATATTGGCGGTTGCGATGGCAGTACTGGGCCACTGTCGGTAAATCAGACCACAGACAAGCCCTGGGGCAAGCTCTTCCCACCATTGCGCGTCAGGGATTGGGTTGCCAGCCAAAGTCTCCTCGCAGACCGGTTAGGCATTGAGCAATGGGCTGCTGTTATTGGCGGCAGCCTGGGTGGCATGAACGCCATGCGTTGGGCCGTTGAACACCCGGAGCGGGTACGCCATTGCGTGGTAATGGCCTCTGCAATGAAACTGACCGCACAAAATATTGCCTTTAATGAAATTGCACGCCGAGCAATCCGTTCAGACCCTGATTTTCACGATGGTGATTTCGCTGATTTCGGAACCTATCCTCGCAACGGTTTGGCGCTGGCGAGAATGATCGGGCACGTCACTTACCTCTCCGATGCCTTAATGGGCTTAAGATTTGGTCGGGAATTGCGCTCTGGATCATTTCAACGCGGCATGGATTCCCCGGTAGAGTTTCAAATAGAAAGCTATCTACATCATCAGGGTGAAAAATTTGCAGAAAACTTTAATGCAAACACCTACATTCTATTAACCAAAATGCTGGATTACTTTGATCTTGCGCGGGATTACGACGACAATCCGGTAAGCGCATTTCAACACGCCCAATCCAGCTTTTTAATCATCTCGTTTACCAGTGACTGGAGATTCTCACCTGCCCGGTCTAGTGAAATCATCAATGCTTTGATCGCGGCCAACCGAAATGTTACCAGTGTGTGTATTGAGTCGGATATGGGTCACGACGCATTTTTACTCGAGAATGCACGCTACGAAGACGCGCTGCGAACTTATTTAAATCGCGTCGCGGAGGAATGCTGATGTTGCGGGTCGACCTCGACATTCTTCAGCAGTGGATAGAGCCCGACAGTCGAGTGCTGGATCTGGGTTGTGGTAAGGGTGACCTGCTACGGGCGCTCACGGACAACCGCAACATTGAAGGCTATGGCCTGGAAATAAATCCAGAGAACATTGCAAACTGTATCGCCCAGGGCGTTAACGTCATAGAGCGAGATCTGGATGATGGCTTATCGGATTTTGCTGAAAACAGTTTTGACAGTGTGGTAATGACCTATTCACTTCAGGTGTTACGACGCCCCGACCTGATGATTGATGAAATGCTACGAGTCGGTCGTGAATGTATAGTGACCTTTCCGAATTTCGGCAATATCCGCACGCGTAGCTCGCTGATGTTTTTTGGTCGCATGCCAGTGACTAAACAGTTGCCCTATCAGTGGTACGATACGCCAAATATACATTTTTGTACCGTGCTAGATTTTGAACAACTGTGTCGAGAGAAATCCATCCGTATACTACACCGCGAAATTGTAGCTGAACACCATCTAGATAAGATGCTAAAAGCACTATGGCCCAACGCATTTGGAGCTACGGCAATTTACCATTTAACCCGATAGCAACACACTCAGCAGGGTCCTGGGCGAGTGTGAAAAAGATCGGCTTTAGGAGGGTAACTTTATGAACAAAAAAGCGTTTTTCCCCTTTATACTAATAATGTATGCGACAGGTCTATTTTCTAGTGACCAGGCTTTTCGGGAGTTCGGTAATTACAAAGTCTATTTCAGTGCCTTTAACAGCAACTTTATTAGCCCCGATATCGCTGCTAAATATAATATTGTCAGGGGCAAGGATCGAGGCTTAATCAATATCGCCGTGGTTCCCAACGATGTGATGGGTGGCCGCCCGGCACTGCTTGAAGGCTATGTGTCTAATATCTTTGCACAGAGACAGAAGCTGGATTTTTTCAAAGTGAGTGAAGGCGAGGTTGTGTATTATTTAGCCGCTTTTCATTTTGAAAACGAAGATTCCATGACATTTAAAATAACTGTCAAGCCTCAACCAGAAAACCCTTCTTATCATCTTTCTTTTCAGCGTACTTTCTATCACGATTAGTGCCGTACAGAGAGCAACTGATCTTCGAGCAGTCCAGTGACGATAGATATCGTATTAGCCAGTGGTAACCAGGGAAAATTGCAGGAATTCCAGACATTACTGGCAAAAACTCAGTTTAGGGTGCTGCCACAGTCAGACTTTTCCGTTATCGGTGCAGAAGAAACGGGCTTGAGTTATGTAGAAAATGCCATTATCAAAGCCCGCCATGCTTCACATTGCACTGGCTTACCAGCGATAGCTGATGATTCGGGGCTAGAAGTAGACTACTTGAACGGAGCCCCTGGTATTTATTCCGCGCGTTTTGCAGGAGAAAATGCCAGCGACGGAGACAACAACAGCAAGCTACTAAAGCTTATGGAAAATGTTCCCGAAAATCAACGCAGTGCCCGTTTTCAATGTGTCCTGGTGTACATGCGCAACGAAAACGACCCAGCCCCCACGGTTTGCCAGGGCACCTGGGAGGGACGCGTGCTAACCAGGCCACAGGGCAAGAATGGCTTTGGTTACGACCCGCTATTTTATGCTCTCGACCAAGGCTGCTCGTCTGCGCAATTACCTGCTCGGGAAAAGAATTTGATCAGTCATCGGGCACGCGCCATGCTAGCACTGCTCAACATCATCCACGCAATGACTCCCGAAGGCATGATTTTTGGGTGCCCGGCCGGCGGCGACACCACTCAGTATGATTGAGTTACCGCCCCTTTCTCTCTATGTACATATCCCCTGGTGTATCCAAAAGTGCCCCTACTGTGATTTTAATTCTCACGCCATTAGCGACCTTATAGAAGATGCCGCAATCAATGACGGCCTCAAAGCTACTCACCCAGGAATCCCCGAAACAGACTATACCCAGTCGCTGATTTGCGATCTTGGGAATGATCTGGATTATGTTCAAAATAGAGTATTGGGCAGTATCTTTTTCGGTGGTGGAACCCCGAGCCTGTTTTCCCCAAAGTCGATCGCTTTAGTCCTGGACGCTGCAGAACAATTTATCGGGTTTGACCGCAATATTGAAATCACTCTCGAAGCGAATCCCGGCACTGCCGACAGTGATCACTTTGAGGGATACCGGAATGCCGGAGTTAATCGTTTATCGATCGGCATCCAAAGCTTCGATGATAAACACTTAAAATCCCTCGGTCGTATCCACTCCAGCGAGCAAGCTCGCCATGCCGTAGCGCTAGCACGCCAGGCCGGATTCGATAATATCAATATTGATATTATGTACGGCCTACCGGGTCAAACCGTTGCCGAAGCCAATGCGGACCTCGTTGATTCGATTGCACTACGACCAACACATTTATCCTGGTATCAACTCACCATTGAACCCAATACCGAGTTTTATAAAACACCTCCTGTCCTGCCGGTAGAACAGAGGATAGAGGAAATACAAAATCACGGGCATAGCTTGCTCAATACCGCAGGGCTGAAGCGGTATGAAGTGTCTGCCTATGCTCAACCCGGCTACACGAGTCGCCACAACACAAACTATTGGCGCTTCGGTGACTATATTGGTATCGGAGCAGGGGCCCATGGCAAAATCACGATGCTGGAACAGCAACATATTATCCGCACTCGAAAAACGCGACGCCCCGCAGGGTATCTTGCCAGAGAAGATCACTACCTGGCCGATACAAACATACTTTCGGCTGAAGAATTACCACTTGAATTTATGATGAATGCTCTTCGACTTAACCAGGGTGTACCTCGAAGCTATTTCGAAAAGCGCACCGGAATCGAGTTTAGTGAGATCGCTGAATTATGGCGAGAATTGCAATTGCAACGGCTGCTAAAAGCTCCGCTAGCGCAACTGGTGACGACTGACAGGGGCTACCGCTTTCTGGATACGATATTAAGCAAATTCTGATTTAGAGCCGGCTAACACTAATGAGACAGCCGGGTTAATAATAATCTGTCATTTGAGAACGAATCAATCGGGCTATACCCGGTCGGTCTAGGGTACGTTGTAGCTCGGTCTTAACGGCAGCGGAATCCGGCAGGGTACAAGCAGTGTCTGCGATTGTTTTCATCTCTGGGATGCTTAGTTGTCGCAAAACCGCCTTGATTTTTAGCAGGTTAGTTGCGCTCATTGACAGCGTTCGGTAGCCAAGGCCCACCAGTAACACCGCGCCGAGGGGGTCACCAGCCATTTCCCCGCAGACACTAATTTCTCGTTCAGCGCTTTTTGCAGCTTCGAGAATAAGACGTAATGCCGCGAGTAATGCCGGATGGTAATCGTGATATAACTCAGCAACCCTGGGGTTGTTACGGTCAACCGCAAGTAAGTATTGGGTCAGGTCGTTAGTGCCAACCGACAAAAAGTCGACACGCTGGGCCAGTTCGTAGGTCTGAAATGCTGCTGCTGGCACTTCAATCATAGCCCCGATTTTAGGCATTTCGAGACGGAAACCCTCCTCCATGGTGAGCTCCATATAGGCACGATTGATCAGTGCAATCGCACTGTCTAACTCTAGCGTATTCGATATCATCGGGAGCAATATGCGTAGATTATTGAGGCCTTCGCTAGCCCGCATCATCGCACGTACCTGCGCCAGAAAAATCTCTGGATGATCGAGAGTGACGCGAATACCACGCCAACCGAGAAAAGGATTCTCCTCCTCTATGGGGAAATAAGGTAGCGATTTATCCCCGCCAATATCAAGCGTACGCATAGTGACAGGCCGTGGAGCGAACTCTTCCAGTTGTTCGCGATAAACTTTGCGCTGCTCCTCCTCAGAGGGAAACCGCTCCTGCAGGAAAAAGGGAATTTCGCTACGATAAAGCCCTACTCCTTCCGCTCCATTTTCCAGAGAAAGCGCGATGTCCACGCGTAAGCCCGTGTTCACCAACAAAGAAATCGGCTGGTTATCTGCGGTTACGTTGGCTTGATCGCGAAAAGTCAGTAACTCCTGAGCCAGAGACTTTTCTTCCTCATAAGTTTCTTCGTAAGCCTGTAATACAGCTGGCGATGGCGTAGTAATCACCCGCCCGCTGTGCCCATCGACGATAATTTGCAAACCGTCCAGATCCGTCCACGGCAGGTCTACCGCTCCCATTACGGTTGGAATCCCAATAGCGCGGCCAATAATGGCCAAATGAGAGTTATGAGAACCGCGCACTGACACTAAAGCCTTTATATTGTCGAGAGACACTTTGGCCAGGTCAGGAGCAGCCAGTTCCTCCCCAATCAACACGCTACTGGAGGGAAAAACTTGCTCCCGTTTAGAGGTTTCCTGAAGGTGCTCCAGTACGCGCCTGCCAAGATCCCGAACATCTGCAGCTCGCTCACGAAGATATGCGTTGTCCATCCGATTGAAGGTGCGGACGTGTTCGATAATGACCTGACTCCAGGCACTCTGTGCGGTAAAGCCCTCCCTGATTAAAGTAATGACCTCGCTACCTAAAGAACGGTCATCCAGCAAACGCACATAGACGTCAAACATTGCAAGCTCTTCGGTGTTCAGCACGCCCTTGAGGTCTTTCTGAATAACACCCACATCGTCCCGGGTACTCGCCAGGGCATGCCTGAATTGCTTTAGCTCTGCATTAGCATTTTCTGCCTGCCGTTTCGGCACTGCATAAAGATCGGACGGTGACGACAGCACAACCGCCTGACCAATTCCCACACCAGGAGCACTAGCAATACCCTGATAACTGCTTTCCAGGTTTTTAATTGCATCGGGAGAAGTAGCGCGAAGCAATTCCCCGGTGGCTTCGGCGTGGGCAATGGCCCCCGCGAGCTGCGCGGAGATCGTAACCAGAAAAGCTTCCTCGCTCTCGTCGAACTTGCGTCTTACCTGCTGCTGTACGACCAGAACACCGAGCACCTCTCGGTGGTGGATAATAGGTGCACCCAGGAAAGAGCTATATTTTTCTTCGCCACTTTCGGGGAAATAATTAAAGCGCGGATGAGTTTCCGCGTGCTCAAGGTTCAATGGCTCGGCTCGTTTGGCAACCAGCCCAACCAGGCCCTCGTCCACCGACATTGCTATATTACCAACCGCCTCCGGTAACAGGCCCTGTGTCGCGCACAGCACATAACGAGCGCTGGCTTTATCGAGGAGATAAATAGAACACATGCCGGTGCCCATTGCGGCTCTGACTTGCTCAACGATAATATTGAGTAAAGTCGGGAAGTCTCGGGCGTTATTGACTTCCTGTACAATTTTTCTTAATACATCAAGCACTATTGGTCGTACCCTTATTGGTCGTACCCTTATTGGCCGTACCCTTTGCTCGATACCGTTTTTCCAGCTGCTGTTGAACCCTGGTAAATTCCTTCAATGCACGGCGATAGACTCCTCGCTTGAACTCTATCACCTGACCAACTGGATACCAGTAATTCACCCAGGCCCAGCCATCGAACTCGGGCTTGTCACATCGGTCGAAGCGGATATGCGACTCATCCGC
>JAUUYV010000269.1 GCA_030590275.1 Porticoccaceae bacterium | reverse complement strand
GGTTACGGTCTTGCCAGGCTTCAGGGGCTTTTGGTGAGACCATTGATGAAGCGGGTGCTCGGTTTTCTTGATCCGTGCCACTACAATGGCGCTTCGTTGCTCGGTCTGCGAGGCACGGTGGTAAAAAGCCACGGTGCAGCGGATCAGGTTGGTTTTGCGCGGGCCCTGGAAATTGCCTTTGGAGAGGCCAGAAATGACGTCTGCAAGCGTCTTAAAGAGCGTTTGAGTTAAGGTGATATTTTACATAAGGTAGTGAATCTAATATATTGATTATTATGAATAAAGGAAATTTAAATTGGATGCTATGATTGCACTCGTCTTCCCGGGTCAGGGGTCTCAAAAGGTCGGAATGTTGGCAGAGTTAGCGGCCAAGTTCCCCATTATTGAACAAACTTTTGCTGAAGCATCGGATATTTTAGGCTCTGATTTGTGGCAACTATGCCAAAAAGGTTCGGTCGAAGAGCTAAGCTTGACAGAAAATACTCAGCTTCTGCTGCTGGTAGGCAGTGTGGCAGTTTGGCGACTATGGCAAGAGCGGGGCGGGCCGTGGCCTGGTGTGGTAGCGGGCCATAGCCTGGGTGAATGGTCCGCGTTGGTGTGCGCGGGGGTGGTGACTTTTGAAGACGCGGTGAGGCTGGTCCGTTACCGAGGCCGCTTTATGCAGGAAGCAGTGCCGCCTGGTGTTGGTGCTATGGCCGCGGTCATTGGCCTGGACGATGCTAATGTTGAGAGCTGCTGTGTGGAGGCGGCGGGGATGAGTGATGGTACCGTCTCCCCGGTTAACTATAACTCTCCGGGACAGGTGGTTATTGCCGGGGAAGTTGCAGCAGTGGAGCGCGCTGGTGATTTGTGTAAAGCCATCGGGGCGAGACGTATTTTACCGCTGCCGGTGAGCGCACCTTTTCATACTGAAATGATGCGGCCCGCTGCGGAGCGGCTTGCTGAAAAAATCGAAAGTGTGGTGTTTAGGGCCCCCGTCATTCCCGTAGTTCATAATATTCATGGCCGAAGCGAGGCGGAGCCCGAGGCAATTAAGACTTTGATGATTGAACAAATTTATAGCCCTGTGCGCTGGGTGGATTGTGTGGCATCTCTGGTAGACCGTGGTGTGAAAACCACCGTTGAATGTGGGGCAGGTAAGGTTTTGTCCGGGCTCAACAGGCGTATTCATAAACCACTCTCCGTGTTTGCAACCGAAGATCTCGAGAGTTTGAATGCTGCACTTGATGGTGTTAAATCCCAATGTGCTGTGAATGCCTGATGTTAAGTCCTTATATAGGGAAGCAATATGAGTACGCTTGAACAGCAAGAATTAGTGGG
The DNA here is from genome assembly GCA_030590275.1 of Porticoccaceae bacterium. The sequence goes on along the minus strand of JAUUYV010000269.1, from coordinate 2,364 downwards.
GAAAGTCGCTCTGGTTAGTGGTGCAAGCCGAGGGATTGGTCTTGCGATCGCCGATATGCTGGGTGAGGCTGGGGTGACGGTAGTAGGTACTGCAACTACAGAGGAAGGCGCTGAGCGCATTTCTGCTCGGTTTAAGGAAAAGGGCATTGCCGGGCGGGGAATGTTGCTTAACGTTACCGACGGGGAATCGGTCAGCACTGTCGTTAAGGCTATTAGCGATGAATACGGTGCCCCCTTGATTCTGGTCAATAACGCAGGCATAACGCGAGATAACTTGTTGTTGCGGATGAAAGAGCACGAATGGTCCGATGTGATTGAGACCAATTTAAGCTCGGTATATCGATTGTGTAAGGCCTGCGCCAGAGGTATGACCAAAGCCCGGTGGGGGCGAATTATTAATATTAGTTCTGTGGTTGGGTCTATGGGCAATGCAGGGCAGGCAAATTACGCAGCAACTAAGGCAGGGGTTGCGGGGTTTGGACGTTCATTAGCTAAGGAGTTGGGTTCACGAAATATTACCGTGAATACGGTGGCCCCTGGCTTTATTGATACTGATATGACGAAAGACTTGCCGGAGGCCAGTCGCGATGCGATGCTGTCTGCTATACCTTTGGCGCGTCTGGGGCAGCCGGACGAGATTGCTTCGGTAGTGGTGTTTTTGGCAGGATTGGGCGGAGCCTACATAAGTGGTGAAACTATCCAGGTAAATGGCGGCATGTACATGGTCTGAGGGTGGTGGAGAGCGCACTAGAATGGGAAAAAGGCAGTTTTTTTCGGATTTGGGCAGTTAGATTGATCAAAGTTGTTACGTCGAGCTAAATTTTAGGTAAAATGCGCGCCGCAAATCCAGAATTCTAATCATACATATAGATCGATAATTATTTAAAACGAGTAGGTGCACAGGAGTACTTCTAAGCATGAGCAACATACAAGAACGCGTTATCAAGATGGTTGCCGAGCAGTTGGGCGTTAAGGTAGATGAAGTAAAGGCCGATTCATCTTTTATCGAAGATCTGGGGGCGGACTCTCTGGACACAGTGGAATTAATTATGGCTCTGGAAGAGGAGTTCGATACTGAAATTCCCGACGAGGATGCCGAACAATTGGCTAGCGTACAGAATGCCATTGACTATATTCAAAAAAACTTAAAGTGACTATTCAAACAAATTGAACTGACAGCGATCGTTTTTTTCAAGCAAAAACACCACAAACCGCCGATGCAAGTCGGCGGTTTTTTGTTGGGTGGTATATTCTGGTGCGCTAACTTTCAGTTGCTCTATAGCACGTCACCGCAACATCGCAGATAATTTCGCAATGAGCACTAGTCTTGCCCTGGTGAATGGCGTCGAAACAGATTTCATATCGATTGGTGATCGCGCCTTTAACTACGGTCATGGTCTGTTTGAGACCATCCGACTGGAGAATGGCTGTGCACCACTGTGGCTGTGGCACCAAGGTCGTTTATGCAGAGATGCTCCTATCATAGGTGTTGAGGTTCGGGAGGCTTTGTTAGGGCAGTACCTGGAACAGGCACTTGCGTTATTTCCAGATCGGGGCGTGTTGAAACTCATAGTTACTCCAGGGCTGGGTGGCGGAAGTTACCGCGATGTTGCAGGCGCTGGAGATAGCGCGACCTACTGCGTTCAGTACAGAGAGTTACCCGAGAGTCGCGCCAATATCTGTGTGCAAGTGAGCGACTACCGTTTACCCCATAATCCCATCCTTGCAGGTGTGAAACATCTGAACCGGCTAGATCAGGTTATGGCTGCCAGAGGCTTACCTGCCGAGTGCGATGGTTTGTTACTGGATTCAGAAGGCGTGGTGGTAGAGGCTTTAAGTAGCAACCTTTTTTGTCGTATCGATGGTCAGTGGCTGACACCCGATCTATCGCTTTGCGGTGTCCAGGGAGTCATGCGTGAGTATCTGCGCGTTAAGGTCTTCCCAGCTTTGGGTTTAAACGTGGTGGAAAGCAGGTTTCAAATCGATGAGCTGCTTGGTGCCGAGGCTGTGTTTCTTTGTAATGCCGTGCGTGGTATAGAACCGGTTTCCACTTTGTTAGGGGGTACCGTTGGTAGAGTCCACTGGCGTTCAAATGAGATCGTTGACGATATTTGCAGCGAATTGATACGGCAGCAAGCCTGTTTCCTCCAACCGGCATTGATCTAACGTGCTCCGTCGAATAGCTTTTTTCATCTTTGGTATCGCATTCTTTACCGGGGCAAGTGGCCTGGTATGGCTTGACTGGGAATTAAACCGACCGCTGGTATTGACGCAGGATCAGCTTTCAGAAGAAGGCTCTATATTGCTGGTGATAGAGCAGGGCGATACCTTATCGCAGCTGGTAAAAGACCTTGCAGATAAGGG
>JAUUYV010000013.1 GCA_030590275.1 Porticoccaceae bacterium | reverse complement strand
TTTTCCAGGTAATCGATGTCCGCTAGTGTAAGCGTTGGCTCTGCAGCCGCTAAGGTGGCGCCCAGGTCGAACAGCTGGTGCTGTACTCGATTCAATACTGCCCACAGCTCATCTGTTTTTAGTAGGTGAGACCCTAATAAACCGATCTGAGCATTGCACTCATCGACAGCGCCAATAGCCTCTATCCGAGGACTGTCTTTGCGAGTCCTGCTGCCATCGGCAAGCCCGGTTTCGCCCTCATCCCCACTGCGAGTATAGATGCGTGTCATGGTCATCCTTTCAGCTAGATTTGCTTACCAAGCAATACCGGTGCGATATCCTTGCGCACCCAAAATAACAAAATCAAAGAGGGCAGGACCATCACCGAAGTCAGCGCAAAAAATACTGACCAGTTACCTCCCAGGCCATCCACTAACATACCACTGGACGCGGCCAGGGTGGTGCGGGAGAAGTTGCCGATAGAGGCGAATGCGGCGTACTGACTTGCTGTGTAGGCACGATCACAGAGTTGAGAAATAAAAGCGACAAAGGCGACGGTGGAGATGGCAGCCGTAAACTGGTCAGCAACCACGGCTATCGTAAATAGCCATTTTTCAGGCCACCAAGCCAGCACTGCAAACAATAGATTGGTGGTGGCCATCGCGATGGCGCTAAGCACCAGACCCCGGAACAGGCCGTAATGAGCGTTAATAATGCTGCCAATGACTGCAAATATGCAGACGGTCAGGGTGCCTAACGCTTTTGAGTAGATGGCGATATCTTCTTTGTCGAAGCCTATTTCCTGATAAAAAACCAGTGACATACGACCCAGAAATGCCTCGCCGATTTTGAAAAAGAAAATCACTGCAAGCAGCAGCAAGCCCACGCGATTACCGTGTTGCTGTAAAAAGCGGGCTACCGGCATGTAGTAAATGGCGACGGTATGGGCCAGGGTATGTTTTATGTTGCCCGGCCTTAGATTTTGAGCAAGTAATGTGCTGGGGCTTCGGAGTAAGGCCGTAACTGAAACAACAAGACTTGAAATGGCAGTAAATACAAGCCACAAAGCGGCAAAAAGGTAGGCCCCGTTGTCAGTGTCTAGCAGGTTTGAGAAGAGGGCTTCGAGTGCATCAAAGCTTAGCAGACTAAAAAAAAGCCCACTGATGAGTACGCCAGCGGCCAGGTTGCGGATGTGTATCTTTTGTTTTTGTTTAGGGGTGGCCTGGAACAGCAGCAGACTCATTTCTTTTACGTCGTCGTTTTGATGTTTTTTTAGGTTTTGGCGAGTGGGTTCGCGCACAAATAACAGTAGTAGCAGTACGCTGACAGCGATATAGATGAGCGATAGTAAGTAGGTGATTTGCCAGTAGTTGGTGAATCCTTGTTGCTGCAGCATGTTAGCGAGATAAAATGCTGCGCCGCCGCCAAAGCCATAGCCTATCCACCACCCAGACGTGGCCATCGCCGCCCCGGCTCCTATCTTACTGGCTTCGAGTTCGCCAATAAGCTCAATACGGGTAGCATCAATGGCGACATCCTGGGTTGCGCTGGCAAAGGCGATCACCAGACCCCAGAAGGCAATTAACTCTATATGTTCAGTAGGTGTCAGAGTGCTGAGCATGCAGATGCCGATGGCAATAAGCACTTGCATAGACAGTATCCAGCTTTTCCGCAATCCCACCCAACGGGAAAGCAAGGGTATGCGCAGGTTGTCTACCAGTGGTGCCCACAGCAAGTTGAGCGCGTAAACTGTAAAAATAACCCCAAACAGGCCGATACTGCTGCGACTAAAGCCCTCGTCTTTTAGCCAGAGAGTGATCATGGAGCCGATCAATACCCAGGGGAAACCACTAATAGAACCTAACAGTAAGATTTTTGGCATGCGCGTGTCCCGGTAGATACCGAGTGCTGCGCGCCAGTTAATGCCGCCATCCTGGACGGAGGGGTCAGTAGACTTATTCAAAGTGGATGCGGGGTGGCCTTGAATTCTATGGGCTTGAGGCCGCAACCCTAAACTATTTTGGTCTTTGTCTCCATTAGCAATGGCTTTGGCTGGAGGTATCAGCAAGCGGTATGCCAGTGACGCTTATTATTTCGCTTGAAAGTTTCAGGATAAACCCCATGCTAGTAAAGGTACTCGATACGGGGTTTTCCATTGCGCTTACTTCTTTTGCTTTTTATTACCATGCCAGTGCTCGAAATGTGGGTGCTGATTAAGGTGGGTGGTGTCATTGGTGCGTGGCCGACTATTGGCTTTGTTCTACTCACTGCTGCGGTTGGTTATGCTCTATTGCGAAAACAGGGCTTTGCCACTCTGTTGCGGGGTCAGCAGCGCCTGCAGCAGGGAGAGTTGCCGGCAAGGGAGATGGTGGAAGGGCTAGTGCTGGCAGTAGCCGGGGCGTTGTTGCTTACGCCGGGATTTGTCACTGATATTCTAGGTTTTCTGGGTTTGGTGAGTCCATTGCGCGCCGCCCTGGCCGATGGTTTGCTGAAGCGGGCGGTAATGGGGGGCAAGGTGTTTGATATTGGTCGTTTTGATGACGGCGTCAATCCTATGTCGGGCCGCCCAGGGGGGAAAGAAGGTGATCTTTTTGGGCACCCCTCTAATCCAGAAGACGGTTCTCGGAAGGGTGACACCTATGAGGGTGATTATGAGCGCAAAGAGTAATAACAGTGCCTGGCACGATGACTGAGGCTTCTATCAGAGGAGTTCAGCAAAGTGGTTAATCGGCAGTTTTTTCTGTTTGCTGCCCTTGTAATTTAAACAGGTGTCACCACATATCGCTCAGCTTCGGGTTTTCCCGGATTTTATACAGCAATAATTCATGACAGGTGGAGAAAGTCGAGATGAAAATTCGTCCCTTACAAGACCGTTTGGTGGTCCGTCGTAAAGAAGAAGAAGAGAAGACCGCTGGTGGCATCCTCTTGCCAGGATCAGCCAAGGAAAAGCCCAACCAGGGTGAAGTGATTGCCGTGGGTATTGGCATTATATTGGACAATGGCGATGTGCGGCCCCTCGATGTCAAGGTCGGCGACACGGTAGTGTTTGGCCCCTACGCGGGCAATACAACCATTGAAGATGATGATGGCAGTGAGCTGATCGTCATGCGAGAGAACGATATCTTCGGCGTGGTGTTATAAGCGAACTCGCTAAATACCCCGATTAATTACTGAGAATTTGAGAAGGAAATTACATCATGACTGCTAAAGACGTGAAATTTGGTGATTCCGCTCGGCAGAAAATGCTGGCGGGAGTTAATGTGTTGGCCGATGCGGTCAAAATCACCCTCGGCCCGAAAGGTCGAAATGTAGTATTGGACAAAATGTTTGGTGCCCCTACAGTAACCAAAGATGGTGTGTCCGTTGCCAAAGAAATTGAACTTGCCGACAAGTTCGAAAACATGGGCGCGCAAATGGTCAAAGAAGTGGCCAGCAAGTCGTCCGATGAAGCTGGTGACGGTACTACTACGGCCACTGTATTGGCGCAGGCCATCCTCAACGAAGGGTTGAAGTCTGTTGCAGCGGGTATGAACCCTATGGATCTGAAACGCGGCATCGATAAAGCCGTCGTTGCCGCAGTGGCTGAAGTGGCAAAGCTTGCCAAACCCTGTTCCGATAACAAGGAAATCGCCCAGGTCGGCACTATCTCCGCTAACAGCGATGTACAGGTAGGAGAAATTATAGCCGAAGCCATGGACAAAGTCGGTAAAGAAGGTGTGATTACTGTTGAGGAAGGTTCGGGTCTCGAAAACGAACTCGACCTTGTTGAGGGTATGCAGTTTGATCGCGGTTACCTGTCACCCTACTTTATCAACGCTCAGGAAACCATGAGTGTTGAGCTGGAGTCCCCTTTTATTCTGTTGGTCGACTCCAAAATTACAAATATTCGTGAACTGCTGCCCCTGCTAGAAGCAGTTGCCAAAGCAGGCAAGCCGTTGGTTATTGTTGCCGAAGATGTAGAGGGCGAAGCCTTAGCTACCCTGGTGGTTAATAACATGCGCGGTATCGTTAAGGTGTCTGCGTGTAAAGCGCCTGGATTCGGTGATCGCCGCAAGGCGATGCTGCAGGATCTTGCGGTGCTGACTGGTGGTACAGTAATTTCTGAAGAAGTTGGCCTCGACCTCGAGAACGCTACCCTGGAGCACCTGGGTCAGACCAAACGTATCAGTATGACCAAGGAAAACACCACCTTTGTCGATGGCGAGGGTTCGGCCGATGACATCAAAGGCCGTGTGAATCAGATTCGTGCCGAGATTGAAAACACCACCTCCGATTACGACAGTGAAAAACTGCAGGAACGTCTGGCCAAATTGGCTGGTGGCGTAGCGGTTATCAAAGTGGGTGCCGCGACTGAAGTTGAAATGAAAGAGAAAAAGGCTCGTGTTGAAGATGCGCTGCACTCTACTCGGGCTGCTGTAGAAGAAGGTGTTGTTCCCGGTGGCGGCGTAGTACTGATACGCGCTGTTGCGGCCATTGCAGGTCTGGAAGGCGATAATCCTGACCAAACAGTGGGCATAGGCATTGCTCTCCGAGCAATGGAAATGCCCTTGCGCCAGATTGTTGAAAACGCCGGTGAAGAGAGCTCCGTAGTTGCTGATAAGGTCAGGCAAGGTAAAGGTAACTTTGGTTACAACGCAGGTACTGGCGAATACGGTGACATGATTGCTATGGGTATTATTGATCCTGCCAAGGTGACTCGCGTAGCCCTGCAAGGCGCAGCGTCTATCGCTGGTTTGATGATCACTACCGAAGCGATGGTTTCTGAAGTCAAGGAAGAAGCAGGAGCGGCACCAGCCATGCCTGATATGGGTGGTATGGGTGGTATGGGTGGTATGGGCGGCATGATGTAAGCTGTCTATCGTCAAATAGAAGTGCCAAAACCCCGCAGGTCTTGCGGGGTTTTTTTCTGTCAGCAAAAAATAAAAGTGTTAGCAGGTCCTGGTTTGCTCTGATGGAGCCTGGAGGCCGAATTTTCCTCGAGCCCTTTAGTTTTTCCGATTGTAGTTTGGAAACCTGGCAGATAGGGATGTACCGAAAACCCCTACGTGTTGAACGGTTTTTATTGGGGGCATTTCCGACTAGAATAGGCCTCGCCAAGTTTATGCTTAAGCAGGTTGCGTCATTTTCTTTGCGATTTTTTTTTGCTTTGTGGTCGATGGGGGTTCAAAGCTGTGGTGGTGAAAAACCTGGTTAAACGATAACGAATAACTAAAACTGTATTCATCTAACTCAACCGATAATCAAAAGGTGGTTATATATGGACGTCATGGACTTTATTAATTTTCTGTTTCGCTGGGCACATTTGGTGGTTGGCATAACCTGGATCGGCTTTCTGTTCTATTTTAACTTTGTGCAGGGAGCATATTTTAAGGAGGCTGGTCCCGAAGCCCTTGCTGATGCTAAAGCAAAGCTGGCTCCTCGAGCGCTGTGGTGGTTCCGTTGGGGTGCCATGATGACCTTCCTTACCGGTCTCGTGTTACTGGGAGGCGTCGCCAAGCTAAGCATGATGAATGATTTTATTGTGGTCGGAGCATTGCTCGGTACTTTGATGTTTCTGAATGTGTGGCTGGTTATCTGGCCGAACCAGAAAATCGTACTGGGTATTGTTGAAGGCGGTGATGCTCCAGCAGCTGGTGCCAAAGCTCTACTGGCGTCGCGTACCAATACTTTATTCGCCGGTCCCATGGCCTATTGTATGTTGGCTTCCCCTCACCTGGGTTACAACGGTGACCATATTCTATCGGAGAACGGTGGCGGCACCGGTATGATTATCGCTCTGGTGGTAGTGGCCGCTTTGGAAGTCAATGCCCTGGTGGGCAAGCAAGGACCGATTACCACGGTCCAGGGTGTGATTACCTCGAGCGTTGTTCTTACGGTTGTGCTGGGTGGATTGCTGCAATTGTTGTAGGTGAGCAAGATAATAACAACCGGTCTTAATGGACCGGTTTTTTTTGTCTCCAGTATTTTTTGCCTCCAGTACAGGGCACGGTATAATTATCCCGATGACGCTATGGTGACTGTTTCTACGGTTACAGCCCATTGCTGTTCGTATTGTGGGACCCCGTACCCAGGATTATGGCAATGACATTATTGATGAGCGAGAAACCATGAGTGCCGATAACTTTGAAAAAAAAGAACCGGTTTTCGAACAGCGAGACGAGTCTCGAACGAGGAAGTCGACCGCAGAGAGTACTGGTATAGCAAACGATTCTGTGGGCGTTACGGGAATGAATGCCTGGCATGGAGAGGACAGACGGGTAGTTAGTGGTGGTAATGGTGGCGGGGTCTGGAAGTTGCTGGTGTTAGCGTTGGCGCTGGGTCTGGGTGCAGTTGGTTGGTTTGCCTGGCAACAAAGTCTTCAGCACAGGGCTTTAACTGAACGTTTTGAAGGGCTTGCATCCAGGATTAACTCCACCGATGAATCGCTCAATCAGTCTGGTACGGTGATGTCACTGCGAATTAAAGAACAGTCCACAGAGCTTGAGAAGCATTGGTCCGAAATTAGAAAGCTGTGGGCCGTGGCCAATGATCGCAATCGTAAGGCTCTCGATAAACATCAGGCGACACTGGCAGAACATAAACGTGTTTTGAAGAAAGTCGAAAGTTCCGTTGCATCGGCAACAAAATCGATGGCTGGGCTGGTTGCGAAAGTCGACACGGCGCAAGGTGATGCACTTGCAGTCAGCGCCCAGTTCGATGACTTGCGAGGCGAACTCCACGGAATTCGCTCGAGTATCGATAAGGCAGATAAACAGGTACAGCTATTGCACGATACGGTGGCAAATAATCGTATTGAACATGAAAAAGCGATGACGTCTGTAGATAGCTTTCGGCGCCAAACCAACCAGCAGCTGCAAGCGATACAAGCTCAGCTGGGTCAGCCTTAGGCTGGTTTTGTATTGCAGGTTACTGTCTGGCGTTAATGGTCTTGCAATAAATACTTTTTACAAGCGTATTGCTCCAGTTGAATAGGCTGTGAGTTTTTAGGAGAATCCCGTCGATGACCATAATTAGCCAGGATGATTTAGTTCAGAGCATCGCGGATGCCCTGCAGTTTATATCCTACTATCACCCGGTGGATTTTATTGAGGCGGTTCACCAGGCTTATCTTCGTGAGGAATCTCCCGCCGCACGGGATGCTCTGGCTCAGATCCTGGTTAACTCTCGAATGTGCGCACTCGGGCATAGGCCTCTCTGTCAGGACACAGGAATTGTTACTGTGTTTTTGAAAGTTGGCATGAATGTGAGATGGGAAGGTGACGGTGCGCTTACTGATAAGGTTAATGAGGGGGTGCGCCGGGCTTATATGCATCCGGATAATTTATTGCGTGCCTCGATACTCGATGACCCCGATGGAGCGCGGAAAAATACCGGCGATAATACGCCGGCGGTTATTCACTACGATATCGTTCCCGGTGATACCGTAGAAATCTATGTTGCCGCCAAGGGCGGTGGCTCAGAGGCCAAGGCCAAATTTGCCATGCTTAATCCCTCTGACTCTGTAGTTGAATGGGTGTTGGAGCAAATACCTGCCATGGGAGCTGGCTGGTGTCCGCCAGGAATCCTCGGTGTCGGTGTTGGTGGTACCGCCGAAAAAGCAATGCTTCTGGCAAAGGAAGCCTTGCTAGAGCCTGTCGACATTCAGGATTTACGAGACCGGGGACCAGAAAACCGGGCGGAGGAATTACGTCTGGAATTGATGGAGAAGGTCAACGATCTTGGTGTTGGTGCGCAGGGGCTAGGGGGCTTGACTACGGTGCTCGATGTCAAAGTAAAGGATTACCCCACCCACGCCGCTAATAAAGCGGTAGCAATTATTCCCAACTGTGCAGCTACTCGCCATGCTCACTTCGTATTGGATGGCAGTGGTCCGGTACAGTTAATACCCCCCAATATGGACGATTGGCCCGATGTGGCCTGGGAGGTAGGTGATGACGTTCGACGAGTTGATCTAGGTAATGTTTCTGCACAGGATATTCTCGATTGGCAACCGGGAGAAACAGTGTTGCTCAGCGGTAAACTGCTGACCGGCCGGGATGCAGCTCATAAAAAAATTGCCGATCTTTTAGCGGCAGGTCAGGCATTGCCGGTAGACTTTCATAACCGATTTATCTATTACGTGGGACCGGTTGACCCTGTAGGCGATGAGGTGGTTGGCCCTGCTGGACCTACTACCGCAACTCGTATGGATAAATTCACCCGTACCATGCTGGAAAAAACAGGTCTAATTGGTATGGTTGGTAAAGCCGAGCGCGGCCCGACGGCTATTGAAGCGATTAAAGACAACAAAGCGGTTTATCTGATGGCGGTTGGTGGTGCAGCGTACCTGGTCTCAAAGGCCATCGTGGGTGCTCGGGTAGTTGCGTTTCCGGAGCTGGGTATGGAGGCTATTTACGAGTTTGAGGTGAAGGATATGCCGGTTACTGTAGCGGTTGATAGTCGGGGCGAGTCGGTGCACATTACCGGGCCCAGTCACTGGAAACACGTGATCGAAGAGCGTCATTTAACGCTTAATTGATTAAAACCTTATGATAGAGTGCTTAATAGTCTTACAACTAGAAGGTGGCTTGCTAAGATATGGTGCAAAAAGGCTTTTGTTTAGAGTAGAATGCTTCTCACTTTCCATGTGTCACTGTAGCTACCGTGGGTAAGTTTAGAATCAGTGAGGCTGTGATCGAGAGCAGACTTTCTTCTGCATTCCACGGTCTGGAAATAAAAAAATAAATCGCAAAGGTGAAAAATATGAAAAAAGTAACCACGATGATTGGTGGAGCTATTTTAGCGACTAGCGTGGCAATGGGTTCGGCTGTTCAGGCTAACGAAGGTTTATATATTGGGCCTTCATTAACGAGCTATTATTTAGACAGTGATCGCTTTGTGGGAGGTGGAGGCACATCTACAACAGGTGGGCTTAATGTAGGGTATCGCTTTTTTAATGATTGGGCCCTGGAGTTAGGTGTTGGAACCTCTGTTGCTGACGAGGATATGGATACCGCTAAACTTGATTTGTATTATTGGTTTGGTGAAGCCAATCCGGATAGCAAAGAGTGGCGCACCTATCTAGTCAGTGGTGTCAGCTATTATGATCTCGACGATGAAGATGGGGATCTGATCGACCCTTATTTGAATGACGTGAACGATGGTGCCGAGCACAGCTGGCAATTTGCGCTTGGCTTTGGTGTTTCTAAAATGTTCACTGATCATCTGGAATTTCGTGGTGACGTGCGGGGTTTGCACAAGGTACGCGAGGGACAAAACGGTGTAAATGATGGTGCGATTAATCTTGCCCTCAACTACTACTTTAATGATCCTAAGGCGGAGCCAGCGCCTCCCCCACCTACCCCTGTGCCAGAGCCTTTCGATGAGCCGGAAACGCGAACTATCAGTATTCGCTTGAATGTGGAGTTTGATTTCGATAAGGCGACGGTTCGTAATATTTACGGGGATGAGCTGGAGGCCATTGCTAAGGCTATGAAGGTTCATGACGATATTGACCTGGTGCTCGAGGGTCATACCGATTCCGTTGGTGCTGACGCCTACAATCAGGACCTTTCCGACCGTCGTGCAGCTGCGGTGAAGGCTAAGTTGTCCGATGATTATGGTATCCCTGCGGAACGGATTTCTTCTGCCGGTTATGGTGAGACTCGCCCCATCGCAGACAACGATACTGACGAGGGTCGACAGCGTAACCGTCGAGTGATTGGTGAGCTGTCTTATACCGAAGTGATGGAGTGATTACAGTCACTTGCGAATCAACCCTCTATTGGTGCTGGGATTAGTATTGAAAGAGGCTTTGATTGCAACAAAAAAAACGGCGTCTTTGGACGTCGTTTTTTTATAGGTTAAGTTTTTATTGTTTGAGTAAGGGTACTAGCATCTCGAATACTCTCTATTGGCATGATTACGAAACCACAGGTATTCATGCTGCGCGTGATCGGCCCATCCAGTTTGCTGGAGTACGCACCGATGAAAACCTGAATATTGTCGGTGATTCATTGACCTTGTATTGTCGGCCAGCCCTGGACATATTGCCTCACCCCGCTGCGTGTATGGTCACCGGGATCAGTCCTCAAAGAGCTTTGGCCGAGGGTGTGGCAGAACGTGAATTTGCTGCTCTCATAGCTGCTGAGCTTGGGCATCCCAGTACCTGTGGTGTTGGTTATAACAGCATTCGGTTTGATGACGAGTTCACCCGTTATATGTTGTACCGAAATTTTTACGACCCCTACGAAAGGGAGTGGAAACAGGGTAATTCCCGTTGGGATATTATTGACATGTTACGCTTGACCCGAGCTTTGCGCCCCGAGGGAATTCAGTGGCCGGACAAGGATGATGGTGCCCCTAGTTTTCGCCTGGAGGATCTAACAAGGGCAAACGGTATTGCCCATGAGGATGCTCACGATGCCCTTTCCGATGTGATGGCGACGATTGCTATGGCTCGATTGGTGCGAGAAAATCAGCCTCGGCTTTACGATTATTGTTACCTTAATCGTTCGAAACAGAAAGTGGCCGCGTTGCTGGATCCAGTCGTTCAGCAGCCGGTACTTCATGTTTCTGGCAGACTACCTCGCACTAATAGTTATACGGCATTAATGGTGCCTTTGGCTCAGGATCTGGTGAATAAAAATGCGATCATTTGTTTTAATCTATCCGGTGATGTGGAAACTTTAATGAAACTCGATGCCGATGGCATCCGTGAACAGGTGTTTGCCAGCACGGAGCAATTACCGGTGGGCAAGGAGCGTATTCCGCTGAAAGTCATTCACCTGAATCGATGTCCGGTAGTGGCTACGCCGAAGTTGCTGGATGCGGATGCAGCGGCTCGATTAAAGATTGATGTCGATCTCTGTATGGCTAATTGGCAAGTGTTAAACGAGGACGGCAATAAGGCTGAACTGCGTACGAAGCTTCAGGCTGTTTTTGCACCACCAGAATACCTTGAGGTAGAGGATGTGGAGCAGGCTCTCTACCAGGGTTTTTTGCCTAATGTGGATAAAGCTCGCCTGGCTGAGGTGCGTTCGAGTGAGGCTCCTGAACTTGATAGCGCCCATTTTCCCTTTAAGGATAGCCGATATAGCAGCTTATTATTTCGTTATCGAGCACGGAATTTCCCGGACTCATTAAGGCCCCAGGATCGTGAGCATTGGCAGACTCTGTGTCTCGAGCGTTTGACCGGCGAGGATACCAATTACCTTACTTTGTCGGCTTACGAAGGTGAAATTGATCAAATGATGGCTGGCACTCAAAAAGAGGAAGAGCTGACACTATTAGAAAAGTTGCGGCAGTGGGGGCAGTTTGTGCGCAAGGAGTTTGGAATTGTCAGCCAGGCACGGTAATTTGTTAGACGTCGCTGGTTGCGCGAGTTGAAAACCGATAGAATTCTCGGCACTTATAGGAGCTGGACATAAAGTGGAATTCAAGGGCGCACATGTTCTGTCAATACAGCAATTCGAGCGTTCGGATATCCAGCGAGTATTTCGTGTTGCTGCTCAGATGGAACCTTATGCCCAGCGCCGAAAAGCTACTCGCGTGCTCGAAGGGGCTATCCTTGGCAATATGTTTTTCGAGGCGAGCACTCGAACTCGTATTAGTTTTGGTTCGGCGTTTAATTTGCTCGGTGGTGAAGTTCGCGAGTCGGTAGGAATGGATAGCCTGTCAGTGGTTAAAGGGGAGTCCTTGCGAGATACCGCCCGGGTATTGTCTGGTTTCAGCGATGTGATTTGCATGCGCTATCCAGAGGCTGGCTCGGTGGCAGAGTTTGCCAGTGCTAGCAGAGTACCTGTGTTAAACGGGGGTGATGGTAGCAACGAGCATCCCAGTCAGGCCTTACTCGATTTATTTACTATCGAAAAAGAAATGGCGGGTCGAGGTCGTGGCATTGATGGTTTACGTATTGCCATGATTGGCGATTTGAAATATGGTCGTACAGTGCACTCATTGGGTAAGTTGCTGGCACTTTATAAGAAGGTTCATGTGGTGCTGGTTTCTCCCCCTGAGTTGCAGATGCCCGAAGATGTTGTAGAGACCATGCGTTCTGCTGGCCACAGTGTAGATATTTCAGACACTCTAGAGCCCAGCATATCTCACGTCGATATCGTGTATTCCACACGCATTCAGGAAGAACGTTTTCCGGACAGGGAGCAGGCCGA
>JAUUYV010000130.1 GCA_030590275.1 Porticoccaceae bacterium | reverse complement strand
GGGGTATTCAGTGCCACGCACATACCGGCAAAACATGGTTTTCGTGTTGAGTTGTCTTTGAGTGAGGGGCGCTACGCTATGGCGCTGATCACGCGTATCCGTCGTTTGCTTGATCTCGATGCTGATAGCACGGTGATAAATAGTCATCTCGCGAGCAATCCTGTTTTGGCTGGAATAAACAATGGCGGTATTCGACTGCCGGGTCTGTGGTCTCCGTTTGAGGCAGGTGTCAGGGCGATTTTGGGTCAACAGGTGTCGGTTAAAGCCGCCCATAATTTGGTGACGCGACTGGTGACAGCTCTCGGCAAGCCGCTAATGACCGATAATATTGAGTCCAATACCAGGCAAGGGGCTAGCACCCCAACAGTGTTATTTCCCGAGCCCGAAGCGGTTGCTGAATCCAGCCTCGATTTTTTAGCGATGCCCAATAAGCGCCGCCAGGCTTTGCGTCTATTGGCCCAACATATACTTAAAAATAATGAGCCCGGTGGGCCGCTACAAGGCGGTGTCGATACCAGCTTTGAAAGCTGGCTGGACATCCCCGGTATTGGCCCGTGGACGGTGCAATACACAGCTTTTCGCATGGGCCACCCCGATATATTTTTAGCGGGCGATCTCGGCGTAAAAAATGCTTTAAAACAACGCAGTCTGGCGTTGGCGCAATCCGTCACGCTGAACAGTGAAGACGTGAGCCCTTGGGGAAGTTATGCCACCTTGCTGTTATGGCAAAGCCTGGGTTCAAGGCCCACGACGGTAAAATAATCAAGAATATGGGAGAGAACCGGCATGTCGAAAACCATACCTGAAATAAGCCAACAAATAGACAAATGTATTGCAGTGATGGAAAGCCCTATTGGTCGTTTGACCATCATTGCTGATGAAAAAGGCATCGAAGAAATACGCTTTCCCAATAACGCCTCTGCCTTACCGCCAGCGAGTGGGGAGGCTAACAAATTTATAGAGCAGGCAATTGATCAGTTACAGGCGTACTTCGATGGTCGGCTAAGCGTGTTTGATCTGTCTTTAAGTCTTAACGGCACTGCCTTCCAGAAAGGTGTCTGGGGGCAACTGCAAAAAATTAGCTATGGCGCGACGGCTAGCTACAAAGACATCGCTGTGGCAATCGGCAAGCCAAAGGCCTCGCGAGCCATAGGTATGGCCAATAATAAAAATAAAATTCCCATCGTTATACCCTGCCATCGCATCATTGGCAGTGATGGCTCACTTACTGGCTTTGCTGGCGGCCTGGATACCAAGCGTTGGCTGCTTGAGCATGAGGGCCTCCCACTTAAGTGTTAAGAAGCTCAGATTCTTTAGGCTTTACCAGGGCCGCCTTAATTTCGACCGCATTGAGCGGCATTTTTGTCTGTCTTTAAGTCTGGTAGTTTTCAAATAAGCCCTGTAGGCCCATAACCACAGGCAGGCCGATAAAGAAAAGCAAGGTAACCGAAAGTGTAATTATCTGAAGCCACCGTTTCGATGAAAAAGCACAGGCAATAAAGAGGCCTATCAGCAGCAACATCGAAAGCGCACTGGCCGGGATGAATCCTATATATATCCAGTCGGCCATTATGGTAAGAGCCAAAAATGCGGCTAGCGTAAAGAATATGGAGCGTCGCTTCTCGGTAACATACGCGCCATTCCCACTTTGGGCTACGTCAGGCGTTATTGCATAGGCGACGAGGATCAAACACACGGTGGGGAGTATCAATGCCCAGATTTGGCCAACATGGAGAATTTCGTATTCCGTATAAGGCCAGATGCCGATCCAGTAAGTAACGCATATGACAAGGATTGCTACGGTCCAGCCAAGGTGAACCGGGTCTACGTTAACAGCCTCAGTGGAACGTATCAGACGTCCCCACCAGCCAACCAGTTCCGAAATTGCGATGGCGATGAGCACGGAAACAATTATCATAAAGAATTCGAATTGACTCACAGCGTTCTCCAGTTTTTTTAAAAACAAGGGGATATATATGTCCCCCTGCCACCAGGTGATCGGTAGTGATGGCTCATTAACCGGTTTTGCTGGGGGACTGAATACAAAATGGTGGTTGCTGATACATGAGGGGGGGGGGATGTCGTTGGACAGACAAATCGTCGGTCACAAATAAGTAGCCTTCAATTAAATCCACAAACAGGGGCATTAAAAAATCGCCTGATCGATAATTCAAATAATAATGGAAAAAACATGAACATCCTCACATAGGAAACAGACTAGGTGATCATTGATGCTGGGACTGCCCAGGCTGCCAGCTGTTTTTAACTCGCCTCAAACCTCACCTTAGCTCACCTCAAACCGCAGGGGCAGTGTTTGCGGCCCTCTGGTGAGCAGCGATGAGATATGAGCAATTTGATCAGTCGCCAGACTGAAAGGCGGACAGTCGAACAGGAGCGCTTCCAGTGCAATCCGTGCTTCTAGACGACCCAAGGGTGCACCCAGGCAGTGGTGAATGCCATGGCCAAAGCCGAGGTGATCCCACGGGTTCCTTGTGATGTCAAAACGGTCTGGGTCAGGAAATTTGCGCTCGTCTCGGTTCGCTGACCCCAGGAGCAAAAACACATTCTGTCCAGCGGGGATCTTCCCGCTTTCCAGCTCCACATCCTCGGCCGTTTGCCGAAACACCACCTGAATGGGGGATTCGTAGCGCAGGACTTCCTCGATGAGTGCCGGTATCAGAGAGCGGTCAGCCCGGACTTTGGCCATTTCTTCGGGATGATCGAGCAAGGTAAGCACGGCATTGCCAATTAGATTCGTTGTGGTCTCGTTGCCAGCCAGGAGCAGCAATACGGCTAAGGCCAGGATCTCTGTTGAGGTGAGGACCTCGCTCTCTTCCTCAGCTTTTACCAGGGCGCTAATAACATCATCGCCGGGCTCGGTCCGGCGGCGTTCTATCACCTCCTCAAAGTAGGCTCTGAACTCGGCCCCGCTCTTTTGAATCTGCGCTCGCTCGGCCTCGTCAGTTGGCCGGCTGGTCGCTTTGACCACATCATCAGACCAGATTTTAAAATCACCCTGTCGTTCAGGTTCGACGCCAAGTAACTCGGCAATCACCGTCGTGGGCAGCGGTCCGGATAAGCTCGCTACGAGGTCGCCCTCTGGCTGGCTGCGCAAGGTTTCGATCAGCCCTTGCGTAATGGCCTGGATACGCGGTTCGAGGGAGTGGATCAGACGCGGGGTGAAACCTTGATTGGCTAGTTTCCGCAAGCGGGTGTGGTCCGGTGGATTCATGTCGAGAATCCAGGGCACATCCGGCACCGGGTTGAGGTCGCCCAAAGCTTCAGCGGTAAATACCGAAGACGAGAAGATCTGTGGGTTCTTCAGTGCAAATTGTACATCGTCAAAACGACTCAGCGCCCAGCACTGAAAAGCTTCAAGCCAGATAATCGGGGCCTGGTTTCTCAGCTGGGTATAGTACGGAAACGGGTTGGCAATGACTTCTGGGGCAAGTGGGTTGAACTCCATCGATAAACTCCTTGTGTTATTTTGTTATTTTTTGTAAGTCAGTGCACTATCCCGTGGGGCGGAAAAAAGATCAAGCAGCTATTTTCGGTTTTGGCTTAAACGGAGCCACATGGACGGTTGAGCCTGTGAAGATTCGGCAGCGATGGCTTCTTGACCGGGTTTGCCGGTGGCCTGGAGACCAACCAGTGGTTGCTGGCATATGAGGGGCTATAGCTTAATGGCGGCTTGCTCATTAATATTATCTAAGGCTCATAATTTACCCGAAGAAGACAGTCAATACCTTGGTATGGGCGTGGTTGTAGAGCATTGGCTTGCGATTGAAGTTCAGTGCTTGTTAGATGAACGGATTAGCACATCGCAAAGGGCAACGTTTATGTAGTAATTGTCACGGCCAATTTTTTGTTTTGTTAGTATCCCTTTATCGACTAGTTCTTCGAGGTATTTTGTTGCGGTTACCCTGGTTACCCCTATGTCTGTCATCAAATAGGAAATCTTTGTGTATGGGTGACGGAATAGGTTGTTCAACAAATCCTGGCTATAGATTTTCGGGGCGTTATTTCGAATCTGATTTTTGGCCGACATCATCAGGGATTTGATTTTCTGTACCAAATCAATGGTTTCCTTCGCCGTTCTTTCGACGCCATCCAAAATATAAAGTACCCACTCTTCCCAAGAGCCGCTCTCCCTGACGAGTTGCAATAGCCTGTAATACTCGTTCTTGTTACTGGTGATATGCCGGCTTAGGTACAAGATTGGTATATCTAGTAGTTGGTGCATCACTAAATAGAGGATATTCAGTATTCGGCCCACCCGACCGTTTCCGTCATAGAAGGGGTGAATGCTCTCGAATTGATGGTGCATTAGTGCCATTCGAATCAGAGGATCCAAACCGTCATCTGCAGGTACGTTTATATATTCGACCAGCTCTGCCATGAGTCGCTCGATGTCTCCAGTATCCTGCGGGGGTTCGTAGACTACCTCGTCGGTATCTGCGTTTTTGAGCGTTGTGCCTGGCAGACGCCTTAGACCTGCATTGTTGTGTTTGATAATCGCCTGCATTTCGAGAATGTCGTTTAATCGAAGCAAGCCCGTACTTCTAACTCTACTGAAACCGAACTTTAATGCTGCGCTGTAGTCACGAACTTCTTTTGCTGCTGGCGTGCCCCTAAAGTCTCCTATGCCTGCTTTGAAAAGTTCATCGTGGGTCGTAACTATATTCTCAACTTCCGAGCTATCTTTTGCCTCCTGGAGAGTTAGGGTATCTATCAAAATCCCTTCGTTCGGGATGGAGCGTGCCAAGCCTTTAAGTTCTGCGAGATATCGATGTGCCCGTGCAAGCTTTTTAAGCACTTCAACAGATTCAAAGGTGTTGCTTGGCGGGAAACTATATACATCCATAGAAACATTATACATATCTCTATACATATGCATAGATATTTTATTTATTTATGCATATATTGGTAAACTTTTTATAAATAATCGAATTTTCTTGGCACCTAACAGTTGTAGATGGAAATACATATCGCCAATAATTGTTAACAGATGTCCTATTATTCAGTTTTTTTAGTGAATACACACAGCATAAGGGTCTTCAGACGGCTAACGAAGGTGAACCACTGCCTCCTCAAAAACTGGGGTGTTTGAAGAGATATTCGGGGCTTGGCGAATAGCTCTGAGCTTCACGTGGTAGGATTTTCGAGAAAGCACGTTTTCGATTGTTCCATTTTAAGACAAACCCAAGCCCGCCAATATCTCATCCACCCGACTTTTCACCTCTGTAGTCATTTCAATCGGCCGACCCCACTCCCGCTGTGTCTCAGCAGGCCACTTGTTGGTGGCGTCAAACCCCATCTTGGAACCTAGGCCCGATACCGGTGAGGCGAAGTCCAGATAATCAATAGGCGTGTTTTCGATCATCACCGTATCTCGTACTGGGTCCATGCGCGTAGTCATCGCCCAAATCACATCCTCCCAGTTGCGGGCATCGATATCATCGTCGGTGACGACAATAAACTTGGTATACATAAATTGCCGGAGAAACGACCAGACGCCCATCATCACCCGTTTGGCATGGCCGGGGTATTGTTTCTTCATGGTGACCACGGCGAAGCGGTAGGAGCAGCCTTCTGGTGGTAAATAAAAGTCGGTGATTTCAGGAAATTGCTTTTGTAATAAAGGCACAAAGACCTCGTTGAGGGCGACACCTAGAATGGCCGGCTCATCCGGTGGCCGGCCGGTGTAGGTGCTGTGATAAATGGGATCTTTGCGATGAGTGATGCGCTCGATGGTCATTACCGGGAAGCGCTCGACCTCATTGTAGTAACCGGTGTGGTCCCCAAACGGCCCTTCGTCGGCTTCATCATCGGGGGCGATGTAGCCTTCGAGAATAAACTCCGCACTGGCGGGTACCTGTAAGTCGCTACCCAGGCATTGGGTT
>JAUUYV010000191.1 GCA_030590275.1 Porticoccaceae bacterium | reverse complement strand
GCCCAACGGAAATCAAATTGTAAATACTGCTCAGAATCCTCGTTACCATAACGCAAACCGATGCGACGGCCACGGTGCCCCTGATCCGGACGGTAGAGTGGTTCCGCAATGGCTGGTTGCAGAGATTTGATTTCGATCTGGCTCCGCGCTGTTAATAGCTGGTGCAGCCTGCTTTGTTGAGCTTCATTCTGCTCTCTATTGGTCTCATCGACACCATCATTATCAAACACATCCTGCCGTTTTTTACTTATCGCCTCTAAATAAGCAATGTACTCTGTGGCCAGCCCCAATATTTCTGCTCGAGAAGTATCGCTCCGCTCATCGAATCCTTTGTTATCTAAAGCAAGCTCCCCCAGAGCAATGGCTTTTGCCAGCACCTGGTCTGCGCTATCAAGTTCCTCCGAACGGGCCACAATAAGCTGACGAAGAGAAGGTCGGTAAATGGCCTTCTCTAATAGGCCCGGAATACTAGTAATAGCTCGAACAGTATCAGCAGGTGTAGCGTCTAGATAAAATTGTTCCGTCAGTCTTAATTGCGGTCGTGCTGCTTCAAGCAGAGCTAACAGCTGATACGAACAATTTTCATCGATAAAGTAGTAGTCAAAATATACCGGTAGTAGCTCCCATAAATGCTGAAGCATAAAATGGATTTCGGCCGGACTGTAGTTAAGCTCATACTCCCATATATCTCGGTTTTCTATATCGCTATAAGCCTTAACCCGCTTATGGTAGGGCGCGAGAGTAAACTTCCCTGGGTAAGCACCTAACAAACCGCTCATAGCAAAACCAAGGCCGCGCTCCCCATTTGCATGAGCTGCATAGTTAACAGTCCAGGCCAACAAATCCGGTTTCTTTTCGGCATCGCGATCTAATCTGAGGAAGGTATGCCCAAACATCGAAGCGGGGCTATTCAGAACCGATACCGGGAAAATGAGAGTTAGCCGATCGGCATCCAGAGTATTTAACCACTTATTAAGGCGCTTGCACTGGTATTCTGGCAGGGAGTTTTTATCAATATCCAGCGCCCTGCTCAACCAGGTAAGCCTTGCCGGAAAGCGACAGGAAGTCGCTTTGCTATTATCTGCCGAAACAGAAAAAAAACTCACCAGGGTCGCTTCCAGTTCTGCCTGAGGTGAGGTTTTACCCCGGTCTGACAGGAAAAAATCAGGGTCATCCACCAGGCTGACCACATCCGAACCTGTTAGTGTTGGCGAGTAATGCATCAACACCTGCCACTCCCGCCGTAACCAGGCTTGCTGGGTTCTCGCTTTAGCTAGTAGCTGACCCAGCTGCGGGTTTTGGCCACTCTCTTTACTGACCAGGGAAGCATGAGCAGATGCTGGCAATAAGGCAAGAAAGAGAAAGGCCGTGATGAAAAATCTAATATTGAACGACAATAGGAGAGATAGTGAAAAATTATCATTGCGAGTGATAGTGTTATTCAACGATTAAAAAAATAATCTTAAAGACAGGCCTCCACACCAGAGTGTAGAGACCCTTAATAACTAAATTTTAGCCTGAGCGACTTCTACCTTTAAATTAGCTACCAGTTCTTCTGGGGTGGTTTTTGACGAACTAAATAACTGATCAAAATTACTCCTGGTCAGCGTATAAAACTGGTCTTTATCTGCATCGTCAATAGCGAGCAAAGCAGCCAAAGCACTTAGATATTCGCCCTCGCCTACAGCCATGTCAGAACGTAATTGGTCAAAATTTGCTTCAACAAACTCCTCAACCTCTACTTCCGGTTCCTCTTCCTCATCATCCTTGAAGCTAGTGCTAGAGGTCAAATCGGTCGAAGCATCGGAGGTGTTTCCAATCGTCTCCGAGGTCGCCTCGGTCGGTGCGGTAGTAATAGCGCAGGAAGACAGTAAAACAGACGCCACTAACACAGTAATAGCTGAAAAAATAACTTTATAAAACATAATAACTCCCCGAGTTTGGTAAGACTTGCTTTGTTATAAACCTTATCCTGTTGTAAATCTTATCTTGTTATAAACCTTGCTCTGTTATAAACAAAGCTGCCCTAATTTACATCATATTATAGTTATACCTATTTATAGTCATACCCATTTCTACACTTAAGTATGATTCGCAATGTCTTGACCCATCATCTATCGGATGATGATAACAAAGTAAGTGTTTAAAGGCATGTCTCTGCTGGCCTTTAAACACACCCACTCCATGGATTACAACCGATAGCAATCAGGGAGCCAGGAACAGGAGCCAGCCCCTACTTTCACCTCAACAACACAGGTAAAGCGGGCAAATAATTAATATTCAGGCTTGACTGAATGGGTTTTAGAGACTTAATCTAAGGACCAGTGCAGTAAATTATAAAAAGGTTGGTTTGACTTCTTCTCTTGACTCGGACAAAACGCTCAAAGAGGTATATGGAATGCAACTTCCCCCCCTTCCTGATCGGCGATTTTGGACTGTGGCTTTCCCTGGTCTCCTTCTTGCTCTATTTCTTACCTTTACGCAAATAACTAGCGCGGCTGAATCAAAAAACGTCAAAGAAATCCGAGTATACATTGAACCACAAACCCTGGTTGCCCTGGAAAACGGTGAACAGGTATATTCATTCGATATTGTTAGTGGGCAACCAGGCAAGGAAACAACCCTGGGCACCTTCAATGTATCCAGGAAGCATGAGAAATACACAAGCAAGACCTACGGATCTGAAATGCCCTACACTATGTTTTTCACTGAAGACGGGAAAGCAATACATGGAACCCACATGTCGGTACTTCGATCATACCTGCATGCCTATCTCACCGAATCGGTGGGTTCCATGGGCTGCATAGGACTCACAGACGACAATGCCAGGGCATTATTCGAATGGGCGCCCATCGGCACGCCAGTCATTATTCTGACCGATGAAGAGCAGGAGCAAACAGAAACTAACTAACATGCTAAATCGTCTGTTAGTCCTATGGATGTTTCAAAGCCTACTCTTTTTCGTGGCTCCAGCATATGCGATTGAAAAAGCAGATAGCGTTATGGTTTACAAAAGTCAGCGCAAGCTCTACCTGATGAAAGACAATAAGATAATCGCTACTTTCCGAGTAACCTTTGGTGCAGACCCCATGGGCCATAAGCAAATGAAGGGCGATGAAAAAACCCCCGAAGGGCCGTATATTCTAGATCATAAAAACTCTAATAGTGCTTTTTACAAGTCGATCCATATTTCCTACCCAAACACCAAAGACCGACGGACAGCTATGCAACTTGGCGTTAATCCTGGTGGAGATATTATGATCCATGGTCAAACTAATGGCTGGAGCTGGGCCTCACCGATAATCGGTTTTTTTAACTGGACGGATGGATGCATAGCGCTTAGCGACACGGACATGCAACAGGTATGGGAATCCGTTGACACTGGGACTCCAATTGAAATTTTCCCGTAATCTAGAAACAGCACACCTCAATTGAATCCCTTTTTAATCAACTAAAAAAATATTTCATTATGACAAACCAAAATTCATTAGCACTACCGCAAAAGATACATCTTGCCGTAAATCTGCTATATGGCGTAGTAGCTCTAGGCCTTACCCGCGCCATCATTAATATAATTCGTCATGCCGATGTCAGGTCGATCGGTTTCACGCATTTAGGTCACGCACTAATATTTGCTGGGTCGGCTTATTTAATCTACATGGTCAGCAAAAGGCGTAACTGGGCGCGAATATCTCTGCTCCTTATTCTAGCTATTGATATCCCTTTCGCCATTTTGCCCATGTTTGACTCGATCAGTCATAGCCTGTTGAATAATAGTTTAGGCTTTGTACAAGCCGCACTTTTTATCGTCGCCATGGTGCTACTGTATCTGCCCGAATCACGCATCTGGTTTAGCCATGAACAGGATCCCTAGCAAGGTTTAAAAATGTGCCCGGGGTTTAAACCCACAAAAACAACTCCAAGCTTGCGCCTTATTATCCTCATATCAAAAGCAGTTAACACTAACTACATCCCCTTACACAATACGGCCTAACACCAACTCGCCGCACCAGCCGCCGGCGAACGCAGCAGTTCTTTGATATTTGCTTCGATCACCCCATAGCCAACGTTTCCGTATAACTTTTGGCGCCCTTCGTTGAGAATAAAGGTGGGACTACCCTGAACCATAAGTATCTGCTGGTCGCGGTGATCCGCTTCCAGGTCGGCATGAGCCACCCCACTATCAATTACCTCCTGAACCTCGTCGGACGATACGTCTACAAGATCCAGAGTAGCCCTCAAAACTGACCACCTACTTATATCAAGACATCGTTCGAAGAATGCCAGTCGAAGCTGGTGTAAAACAGCTCTGCACTGCCGTTCATCTACCCGCTGCACAGCCTTTATTAAAAGATGGGCCGGTGTAGATGACGCTGGTCGATTATGCTGCCAGATATCCGGGTGGAGTTTAATATGGGGAAACTCCGAGACCGCCTCGCGCAAGTGATTTCCAAAGCCTGCATAAGCACCACGTTCAGCCCAGCCGGCTCCAATCTTGTGCGCGGTATCGCCAAACACCGAACAGAATCGGTAATCGATGGCAATGTCATCGGAAAACTGCTCTGCCACCTGATCGACACGTGCCTGCGATATATGTGCCCACACACATAGCACGTCGGAATAGTAGGTAAGTGCAAGATTTTCAGTCATGGCTCTAGCCTAATAAAATCATCATGTTATTCCTTCTCTACACAGAGCCTGCACGGTATAGGGCAGTTCATGCCATTGTTCCGCCTAGAATCTTGTTTTGGAGCGCGCGTTAAGCATCTGCTTACTTATTATTTTCATTATATATTTTAGACGATCCAAACCAACCATCACTTCTTAACCCTAATACT
>JAUUYV010000219.1 GCA_030590275.1 Porticoccaceae bacterium | reverse complement strand
GTTTGCCAGCATCGCGCACTAATTCGTCGATGACCTGAATCACGGCCTGCATTTCCTGGTGGGCAAACAACACGGCACCCAGCATTAAATCTTCCGACAATTCCTCTGCCTCAGACTCCACCATCAATACGGCAGCGCGAGTACCGGCGACCACCATATTGAGCTTCGAACTCTCCAGAGCACTGTAAGTCGGATTAAGGAGATACCCCTCTTCTGGGCTATAGCCGACACGTGCGGCCCCAATAGGGCCGTTAAATGGTATACCGGAAATAGACAGCGCGGCAGAAGCACCGATCAGGGCGGCAATATCGGGATCGATATCTTTGTCAGCAGACATTACCGTAGTAATAACCTGAACCTCGTTCATGAAGCCGTTAGGAAACAGCGGCCGAATGGGCCGGTCGATCAAACGGCAGGTCAGAGTTTCCTTTTCGTTAGGACGGCCTTCACGACGGAAAAAACCACCGGGAATCCGACCCGCAGCATAGGCTTTCTCCTGATAATTAACGGTCAGCGGGAAAAACGCCTGTCCTTCACGCGCCTCGCGCGCACCAACCACCGTACATAAGACGGAAGTATTATCCACACTACACAATACTGCTCCAGTCGCCTGGCGTGCTACACGGCCAGTCTCTAAAGTTACGGTATGCTTACCATACTGAAATGTTTTAATAACTGAATTCACTTGTTCACCTGTCAGTTGCCACAGCTACTCCTTTGTTGGAGCGCTGAAAGTATTTTTTACTAGCGACGTAAACCTAACTTACTAATGAGCTGGGTGTAGCGCTGGGCGTCTTTGCCTTTGAGATAATCCAGCAACTTGCGGCGCTGGTTTACCATACGAATTAAACCACGACGCGAGTGGTGGTCTTTTTTGTTAGTTTTAAAATGATCCTGTAGCTTATTGATATTGGCTGTCAGTAATGCCACCTGAACTTCCGGAGAACCCGTATCACCTTTGTCACGGGCATTATCATTTACAATAACTGCTTTTTCTTCTGCACTCAGTGCCATTTTCATTCCTCCAACATGCGATAAAATACAGACAGACCCGTGCATATTTACAGGCCGTCTAACTTAACTACTATATTAACCTTATAATCAAATAGATCGTCCCGATCAGTTTAATTATCACTCCTTTAAATCTGACATAATCCCGCGACTTGCGCTGATTAACGCCCTGATTTAAGGCTCGAAAGAGCCTGTTCGCTCCTCCTGGCACCTCCTTAACCCGATAATTTTAATTGCCGGATTAATAGCAAGGTAGTTTATCAAGAGTTTTTCTCGACTAAACTTAAAGCCCTGCTATTAGACGATGGGGCTGTATGCGTCCATCCTCCAATACTTTACCAACCCCGAGAAAATCGCCTCCAGACTGGAAAACACGAACTATATCGCCTTCGTTGGCTTCGCGATAGACCTCCTGCGAGGTCACCGGCTGACCACGAAGAAAATACCAACACAAACTCTCCGGTAGCTCCAGCTTTCGACTATCACCTACAGCTGTATCAACAGGTTTTAGTACAACATCCAGCTCTTCAGCGCGCTTGCCTTCACGCAGGGCCTTCAACTTGTCCAGGCTGATGCTTTCACCCTCAACAAATGGCCCGGAAGCTATTCGTCGCAAAGCCGAAACATGGGCCCCGCATCCAAGTTCTCGCCCAAGGTCTTCCGCCAGGGTACGAATATAAGTGCCTTTACTGCAGACTATCTCTACGTCCAGCTCGCCTCGTTCACCGAGCCGATACTCCTGAATTGCGTAACGGTGGATTGTCACCGGCCGAGCCTCTCGCTCCACTTCAATGCCAGCCCGGGCTAGCTTATAGAGCGGGACACCATCACGCTTAAGTGCCGAATACATTGGAGGTATCTGCTCAATTTCTCCGCGAAACTGTGGTAGCAAGCCCACAATAGCGCTCTCTGTTACATGGGCAGCGCCATGCTCTGCAATAATACTTCCATCACTGTCGCCGGTATCAGTTTCGATCCCCAGGCAAAAGGTACTACGATAGGTTTTGTCAGCTTCCAGTAAAAATTGGGTAAACTTAGTCGCTTCACCAAAACAGATCGGCAAAACTCCAGTCGCTAACGGATCCAAAGCTCCCGTATGCCCAGCTTTAGCCGCATAAAACAAGTACT
Source organism: Porticoccaceae bacterium (assembly GCA_030590275.1). The sequence goes on along the minus strand of JAUUYV010000219.1, from coordinate 2,218 downwards.
TGGCCTCCTGTAAGGCCGCATTGGAAGTCAAACCCGCGGGCTTATCGAGCACCAGGACACCATTAAGCGGACGACCCCGCGAGCGACGACGCCCCAAACTAGTTGTTAGCCTTTTGATCGCTGGCAAGTGCCCGATCAATCAACTCAGACAAATGCTGACCCGTTTTAGCTGTGCTATCGTAAACAAACTTAAGCGCAGGAACACTACGCATACGCATCCGACTCGCTAGCTGAGTGCGCAAATAACCCGCAGCACCACCAAGCGCCGCTATTGCTTCTTCAATGGCCAAGTCTTCACGCTCGTCAACAAAGCTAATAAACACCTTGGCCACGGCAAGATCTCGGCTAACATCAACACCAGTGACACCGACCAGGCCAACACGTGGGTCATTGAGCTCGGTACGAATCAAGGTCGCGATTTCTCGCTGCAGGGCATCCGCAACTCGTTCGCTACGGCTAAACTCTCTCGGCACTGTTTAACCTGCTAAAGCTCACGACTGATGTATTTAATCTCGAAAACTTCAATCTGATCACCGGCTTTGACATCGTTGTAGTCTTTAACCCCAATACCACATTCGGTGCCATTGCGAACTTCACTAACATCATCTTTAAAGCGACGTAAGGACTCTAGCTCACCCTCATAGATCACTACGCTATCCCTCAATACCCGAATCGGCTTATTTCGATAGACTGTACCCTCTATAACCATACAGCCCGCTATTTGGCCAAACTTGGGTGAACGAAAAACGTCGCGAACTTCGGCGATACCAATAATTTCCTCTCGTTTCTCAGGTGCCAGCATGCCCGACAGGGCCTGCTTAACCTCATCGAGCAGATTATAAATCACACTGTAGTACCGTAGGTCCACACCTTCAGCTTCTACTACTCTGCGCGCAGCGGCATCAGCTCGGACATTGAAACCGAGAGCTACAGCGCCGGTGGTCGTTGCCAGATTCATATCGGATTCGGTGAGTCCACCGACACCGGAACTGACAATATTCACCCCAACTTCATCCGTTTCGAAATCGTGCAGGGCGGAGATAATAGCTTCCAGAGAACCTCGCACATCAGTCTTAACAACCAAAGACAAAATGTTTTTCTTCTCGCCTTCAAAACTGGCAAACATATTTTCAAGATTCGCAACCTGATGGCGGGTCATACGCTCATCACGCGCCTTTTGCTGCCGCAGCTCGGCAATTTCCCGCGCCTTGCGCTCATCGGCAACAACAAAGAATTCATCACCTGCTTCTGGTGGGGTATCGAGCCCCAACACTTCTATCGGGATAGACGGCCCAGCGCTTTTTGCTGGCTTGCCGTCGTCACCCACCATCGCCCGCACCTTACCAACGCTTTCCCCCGCAAGCAGAAAATCACCCTGCTTCAAGGTTCCCGCCTGCACCAGTACCGTCGCGACCACACCTCGACCTTTGTCGATGCGTGCTTCCACAACCACACCACGAGCAGGCACATCTACCGACGCCGTTAATTCGAGTAACTCGGACTGCAGCAGAACCGCTTCGAGTAAGTCGTCAACACCTTCTCCGGTCAGTGCAGACACCTTAATAAACTGGGTATCGCCACCCCAGTCTTCCGGCACTACTTCCAGCGCGGACAGCTCATTGATCACCTGATCTGGATTCGCGCCTTCCTTGTCCATTTTATTGATAGCAACTACCAAGGGCACGCCCGCCGCCCGAGCATGCTGTACCGCTTCTTCGGTTTGCGGCATTACGCCGTCGTCGGCTGCAACCACCAGGATCACTACATCGGTTGATTGAGCACCACGAGCGCGCATCGCAGTAAACGCAGCGTGACCGGGGGTATCCAGAAAGGTCACCATGCCCTTCGGAGTATCCACGTGATAGGCACCGATATGCTGGGTAATACCTCCAGCCTCTCCGGAAGCAACGCGAGACTCCCTGATATAGTCCAGCAAGGATGTTTTGCCATGATCCACATGACCCATCACTGTGACCACAGGAGCGCGCGGTAGCTGCTCACCCTCATCGGTAAACATTCCTTCTCGAAAGCCGTCTTCTTCCTGATCCACTGATACCTGAACTGCCGTATGCCCAAGTTCCTCAACCACCAACACCGCTACGTCCTGGTCTATAACTTCGTTGATGGTCGCCATGACACCCAGCTTCATCAGCTCCTTGACAACGACGACTCCCTTAATTGACATTTTTTGAGCAAGTTCCCCCACCGCAATCTGTTC
>JAUUYV010000202.1 GCA_030590275.1 Porticoccaceae bacterium | reverse complement strand
TCTATGACCGCAGATATCGTTTATGTTCATCCAGTAAACCCTCAGGGGCGCTTGTTAAAACAGGTTGCAGAGAGTATTCGTAGAGGTGGTATTGTGGTTTATCCGACCGATTCTGCCTATGCTCTGGGTTGTCACCTGGGTGATAAGGCGGCGGTAGACCGGATTCGTCAGATACGGCAGTTGGATAAACACCATAATTTTACGTTGATGTGTCGAGACCTGTCTGAGCTGGGAGTCTATGCCAAGGTAGATAAGCAAATGTTCCGCCTGCTGAAAACTCATACTCCCGGACCCTATACCTTTGTACTACAGGCTACCTCAGAAGTTCCGCGGCGTCTTATGCATCCAAAACGTAAAACTATTGGCCTGCGCGTTCCCGATAACCAGATTGTTCAGGATTTATTGGCTGAGTTGGGTGAGCCCTTGATGAGTGTGACCTTAATCGCTCCTGGTGATGAGCACCCATTAGCAGACCCAGAAGATATCAAAAACTGGCTATCAGAACAAATAGAAGTAGTTATCGATGGTGGTTACTGTAGCCCTGAACCGACCACCGTAATTGATTTGACTGGAGCTACTCCGGTCTTACTTCGAGCAGGTTTGGGTGACCGAGAACCCTTTGGTTTGATCGATTAGCTTAGTTTGCGTCGGGGGCCTGTTACCGGCCGACGATAAACGTATAATGCGGCCTACCGATACGGGAGAACGCGTGAGTACCGATAGCGCTGAACACACTACTCCTTTGCAACCTGAACTTGCCAGCGAGGCACCTGACAGGGATGCTGCGAAGTCGACCGCTGTTGCCGTTCCCAATGATTCTGCGGTCCAGGCAGAGTTTCCCTTCGCCATTGTTCATGGCGAGCAAGTTACCGAACTTCCGAAAGACCTCTACATACCGCCAGAGGCACTTGAGGTCGTGTTGGAAACTTTCGAAGGGCCCCTCGATTTACTGCTGTATCTAATTAAGCGGCGAAACCTGGATATTCTTCAAGTGGATGTTGCAGAAATTACTCGTCAATACGTTAGTTACATCGAAATGATGCAGTCCATGAAGCTGGAGCTGGCGGCAGAGTATCTGGTGATGGCCGCTATGCTGGCGGAAACCAAGTCGCGCATGTTGTTACCTCGACACAACGAAGACGAGGATGAAGATGACCCTCGCGCTGAATTGATTCGTCGCCTGCAGGAGTATGAACGCTTCAAGAAAGCGGCTGAAGATATTGATTCTCTGCCTCGCCTGGATCGGGATGTGCACCTCGCCACCGCCAAGCAGCCAGATTACAAGCGGGAACAGCCGCAGCCCAAGGTGGATTTGCGGGAGTTATTGGTTGCCGTAGCGGAGGTAATGCGTCGAGCAGACCTTAATCAGCACCACCATATTCAGTTTGAGACACTCTCTACGAGAGAGCGAATGACGAATATTCTGGATCGCTTGCGCCATGAAAATTTCGTTCCCTTTATCTCCCTGTTTTGGGCTGATGAAGGTCGTCTCGGCGTGGCAGTGACTTTTCTGGCGATTATGGAGCTGGTAAAAGAATCGCTAATTGATATCGTTCAAAACGAATCGTTTGGCCCCATTCACGTGACTGGAAAAGCTGCGAATATGGAGAGTGAGTGGAATGAATAGTGAGCAGCTAAGAAAAATAATCGAAGCGGCAATCTTTGCTGCGGGGCGGCCTCTGGATGTGACGGCACTGCAGCACTTATTTGACATTGTCGATCAGCCAGATCGAGAAGAGATTCGGGCTGCCCTGGAAGATATCGAGGCCGATTGTAGCGACCGGGGTTATGAGCTTAAACAAACAGCCAGCGGTTATCGGTTTCAGGTTCGTGAGGAGTTAGGACACTGGATTAGCCGGATGTGGGAGGAAAAACCTAGAAAATATTCTCGCGCCTTGCTGGAAACGCTGGCTTTAATTGCCTATCGTCAGCCCATTACTCGTGGTGAAATTGAAAATGTACGGGGTGTTTCGGTCAGCTCGGAAATCATCAAAACCTTATTGGAAAGAGACTGGGTTCGGGTTGTAGGCCACCGCGATGTGCCTGGTAAACCCGCATTGTATGCCACCACCAGTCAGTTCCTCGATTATTTTAATCTTAAAGGTCTTAATGAATTACCGCCGCTCAGTGATATCAAGGATATAAGTAGTATCAACCCCGAGCTTCAGTTTGGTGAACCCGCTGAAACGAGTGATGAGTCAAGCCTCAATCCAGATACCGATGGGGGCAATACTTTTACCGAGACCGAGTCTAACGATGAAACCAGTGAGCCATTTGTACATAAACTTGATTCAGAGGGCGATACCTTGGCGGTGAGTAGTATCACCATTGAAAAATCCGATCAAGCGAGTGATGGACACAGCAACTCGGTTGTTCTAAAGCTCGCCTCTGAGCAACAGTGAGCCATCAATCTTGAATTCACCCAGAGGTGAAAAACTACACAAGCTCCTGGCTCAGGCCGGCCTCGGTTCCCGTCGAGAAATTGAAGAGTGGATTCGTCAGGGTCGAATCCGGGTTGATAAGCGAACGGCTAGCGTTGGTGACCGTATTATCGGCGATGAGGAAGTAAGGATTGATGATCGCCGGGTTCGTTTGGGAGGCGGGACAACGCGGGTGTTGATATACAACAAACCCCCTGGCGAAATTACTTCACGGACTGATCCAGAGGGTCGGCGTACCGTATTTGCCAGCTTACCTTCACTTAAACAGGGGCGTTGGGTTGCCGTTGGTCGACTTGATATCAATACCAGTGGCCTGCTCTTATTTACCAATGATGGCTCTCTTGCCAACGCTTTAATGCACCCAAGTGCTCAGGTAGAAAGAGAATATCAGGTGCGGGTACACGGTGAAGTTGATGATGTCATGCTCAGGAAGCTGCGTGAGGGAGTAGAGCTTGATGATGGCCCGGCGCACTTTGAGCATATTAGTGAGGGCCGAGGAGAGGGCAGAAACCGCTGGTATTCAGTGGTGCTTAAAGAGGGGCGTAATCGTGAAGTTCGCCGGTTGTGGGAATCCCAGGGTGTCGAGGTTAGCCGCTTAAAGCGGGTGCGCTTTGGTTCGACGGTATTGCCCTCTTATGTGCGTAGGGGACAATGGCTCGATCTGCCACCCCAGGAGATCAAATATTTATTGAAAGCAGCGGGGATGAATACCAAAGTGCCTCCCATGAGTCTTGCCCAGCGACAGCAGCATGAACGGCAGGTTAAACGTCTGCGTTCCAGGGGCTCAGGTTCTAGAGGCTCGGGCTCCAGGGACGGGACGCGAGGTGGAGTAGGGCAAAGAAAGTATGATAAAAAGCACTAAAGTTATTGGGCTTCCAGGGCCTGTCCGGTGATCCCCTTACTGTCTGGCCCCATTAAGTATAGATAGGCTGGCATGATTTGTAGCGGGGTTTTGAGTCCGGCGGGATTTTCTGCCGGGTAGGCACCGGCCCGCATTTTTGTACGAGTGGCACCGGGGTTGAGCGTGTTGACCCGTATGTTGCTGGTTTCTTCAAGCTCCGCCGCCAGTACCTGGCTTAAGCCTTCAGTAGCAAACTTTGATACGGCATAAGCACCCCAAAAAGCTCGCCCCCGTCGGCCTACTCCCGACGAGGTAAATACAACAGAGGCATCCTTTGCTTGCTGCATTAATGGCAACAGGGTTTTGGTCAACATAAATTGTGCGTTTACGTTAACTTTCATAACCGTATTCCAGCTGGCCATTGTGTAGTTGGCAATACTGGTGCGCTCCCCTAATTCCCCGGCATTGTGTAACAAACCATCCAGACGACCAAATTCGCTTTCGATGCACTCTGCCATGGTCGAGTAATTATCTTCGTTGGCTCCCTCCAGATCGATGGGATAGATAGCGGCCTGGGGATAGCCGTCTTTCTCAATAAGATCGTAAACTTCATCCAGTTTTGCCGCGGTGCGTCCGGCTAAAATGACTGTAGCTCCATGCCGGGCGAAAGTAATAGCGGCACATTTACCGATGCCGTCACCCGCTCCAGTTACCAGAATCACCCGATCGCGTAAAAGATCGCTGGGGGCTTTGTAGGTGCGGGGATCAATAGTGTGGACTTTGCTAGCTTCGGACATGGCTCGCTTTAAAATATAATGGGTAGGAGGTCGTGGGCTTCATCAATGGTGTGATGGGCACCCCAGGCCCTGATATCGTCACCTTCAGGAATGTAGCCGTAAGTAACCGCCACCGTAATAGTACCTGCAGCGTGTCCGGCATCGATGTCTCGCCGGTGATCTCCAACAAATAGCGTGGCATCTGGAGCGATACCGAGTTGTTCGCAGGCCAGAAGTACCGGTTCAGGGTCGGGTTTGGTGTTGGTGACATGGTCGGGACAAATAATGGTTTGAGGGGGAGGCTCAAGTAGCAAGGTATCGAGTATCGCCAGGGTATATGGGCTGGGTTTATTGGTCACAATCCCCCAGGGGATGCTAGCCTTACCTAGTTGTGAGAGTACGGCTTCAATACCAGGAAACGGTTGGGTTAACTCACAGATATTGTCGCGATAAAGCGTTAGGAACTGCTCCCGAATTCGCTCAAATGCTTCACCTTCTGGTGGGCAGTCAAAGGCATGGGCCACGAGTGCAGCAGATCCGTCGGTGACGATAGCCCGCACTTCGTGCTCTGGGAGTGGGC
>JAUUYV010000200.1 GCA_030590275.1 Porticoccaceae bacterium | reverse complement strand
CACCGTAGAAATCCGCGTTATACTCCATCGTCACATAACCCAGATCGGCGAGGGGATGACCCAGGGTAGAAAGCTCCCAATCAAGCACTGCCACGACTTTTGGCTCCGTGGGATGGAACATGATGTTTTGCACCCGGTAATCACCATGAGCAATAGTAACTTCGTCGTTATCAGGGATATGTGCTGGCACCCATTCCAGCAGGCGTTCCATACTGTCAATCTCTTCAAGCTTGGCCGCTCGGTACTGCTTACTCCAGCGGCTCACCTGACGTTCAAAGTAATTGCCAGGACGACCATAGCTTTCCAGACCCACGGCTTTGTAATCCACCGCATGCAATAGCGCTAACACGCGAATTAAATCACGCCACATTTCCCGTCGCTGCTCGACAGGTGCCTCCTCCATTGTCGGACGCTCTAATATCCGCCCTTCTATGGCTTCCATAATGAAAAACTTGGTACCAATCAGGCTCGTGTCTTCGCACAAAGCGTACATTTTGGGTACCGGAACATCGGTCTCATAAAGAGCATCCATTACTCGATATTCTCGATCAACCTGGTGCGCCGAAGGGACTAACTCGCCGGGAGGTTGTTTGCGCAACACATAGGACTGATTGGCATCGTTGAGCATAAAGGTAGGATTGCTCTGGCCGCCGTCGAACTGACGCACAGTCAGAGGACCTTGAAAACCTTCCACGTTGGCCGCCATAAATTCTGCCAGGGCCGCCTCATCAAACTCATGCCCACTCCTGACCGGTGTTAATTCTGTCATCGTTATTATTCCCCTGTGTTGAGTAGAGCGACAGCATAACCCTTGAGGCAAGCCTCGGCAAAATGTCACACTATGGGGTTTGAAACTTAACTAGGAGAAGTGTCAATGCTGTCAAAGAGGATCGCCCTTACCTTGCCCGCGGGACCTAATATCAGCGATACACTTTCGCGGGCACAGTGGGCCGAAGAAATGGGCTATAGCGACGTCTGGTTCGCCGATGCTGGAGCCCCAGACGCACTGACTACCGCAGCCGCTCTTGCTGGCGTAACCAAAACACTGCGCGTTGGCGTTGCCGTCACCCCGGTCTTTACCCGCACACCAGCGGTTCTCGCCGCCACTGCTAACACGCTCAGCCAACTGATGCCGGGAAGGTTCGTGATGGGTTTGGGCTCATCCAGCCAAACCATGATGCTCAACTGGCATGGCGTCGCTTTTGATAAACCTTTAACTCGAGTTAAAAATACCGCACTGATGGTGCGTTCTATGTTACAAGGAAAGAAGTCGAATTTCGATCTCGACGGCCTGAGTTCTCATGGCTACCGACAAGAAGCCCTTGCGAATCCACCACCCATCTACCTCGCTGCCCTGCGCCCCAAAATGATTGAAATGGCGGCGGAGATTGGTGACGGCGTAATTTTTAATTTATGGCCCCAGTCGGCATTAACTAAAATGCTCGAACACGTAAAAATTGGTGCAGAACGAGCCGGTAAGGACTGGCAGCAAGTGGAAATCGTCAACCGAGCTATGGTTCTGGTTACCCGGGATAAAGTCGCAGCGCGCGATAAGTTTCGCACCGCTTTTTCACCCTACTACGCCAACCCGGTGTATAACCATTTTCTGACCTGGGCCGGTTACAAAGATGTTGCCGACACCATTACTGAAGGCTGGGCAAAGAAAGACCGGCATAAAACCAATAGTGCGCTGGACGATGAAACGGTGGATCAAATCGCAGTCATCGGCTCAGCCGAGGAGTGCCGGGAGCGTATAGCCGCAGATGCAAAGGCCGGCATTCATACCCAGATCATCGCTCCATTAGCGGGAGCGACGGAACAGGAAATAGAAGATACCCTGGCGGCTTTTTCTGCAGATAAATTTTCGTTCTGAGTTAACCCTCTCATCTCAATACACTAACGACAATATTTATAACGACATTTATAACGACATTTATAACGACATTCATAACAACACTCACAATAACAGGCATTACTACTATGGGAATTGGTACTGGACTGGGGATGGCTCGCTTTCCGTTTCAACACATTGAAACCTTTTGGGAATGGGTTGAACTGTGCGACAAAGGCGGCATCGACTCCCTGTGGCAGACGGATCGTCTGATATCAGAAGAGCCCTTTCTTGAATGCATGACCGCACTTGCCGCCATAGCCGGCGCGACCAAAAACCTTAAATTCGGTATGAACGTAGCCTCGGTAGCGCTCCGCGACCCCCTGGTATTAGCCAAACAATGTGCCACTATCGATTTCCTCAGTGGTGGCCGGTTGCTACCAGCGTTCGGCATTGGCGCTACAACAGCCCCGGAATGGGAGGCGACAGGCCGCGCCACTAAAGGTCGCGGCAAACGGACCGATGAAAGTCTCGATATCATCGCGCGCCTCTGGCGTGGCGAATCTGTTAGCACCGAGGGGGAGTATTACCGCTATCAGAATGCGCAGATTTCACCCCTGCCCGTGCAAAAACCCTGCCCCCTGTGGATCGGCGGCAGTAGCGAAGCAGCTATTCGTCGAACCGTACGTTTTGGCACAGGCTGGCAGGCCGGGCTGGAATCCCCCAGAGGTGCTGGCCGGGCGCGTCGATCCATCATCGACGCATTAAAAGAAGCCATCGCTAAAGGAGAAGCTAAAGACCCAATCGATCCAGAACATTATGGAACCGGGTTTTTTGTGCATTTTGGCTCTATAGATGATGCCGTGTGCCAGCGGGAACTCAAGCGCTTCGCCCGGGCCGCACCAAAGCGCAATTTGTCCCATATTATCGCCGTGGGAGAAAAGAATATCTTAAACAACATTCAGGCCTACGCCGATGAAGGAATTGCAAAATTTATCCTTCGTCCACTGGCCGAAACCGACGCAGAACTACTTACCCATACTCAACGAATTATCGAAGAGATAGTCCCTCGCGCCACCGAGCTAAGCATCAATCCCGACTAAATAACCCCTGAACAGGGTGTAAGCATTGCTGAACACTTGAAGCTCACCGGATCAGTCTCTATAATCGCCGCCATTTTATTACTAAACGTTCGTTAAATAAATGACCGCATCCAAACTTTTATTATCACCAAATACCAGGTAGAAAAGTGTCTAACAAAAAAGATCACCAAACCCGAACAAATATCCTTGGTTTAACCGTTCCTTTGTTCGCCCAATCGGGGTTTGATGGCGTCTCCATGCGCGATGTGGCAGAAGAAATCGGGCTCACACCAGCTGCTCTCTATTACCACTTCAAAGATAAGGAACAGCTTTATCTGGAAACCGTAAAATATGCATTCCAGAAAAAGACCAGTGCAGCAAAAGCAGTTGTCGATATGGGTAGCGATCCCCTTAAGCGTTTGGAAGCATTTATCACCTGGTTTACAAAAACACTAGGTAAGGAAAAGGACTTCCAGAAACTCATGCAGTGGGTCTTACTCGACACCGACAAAGCTCGCATGCAAAACCTGATAAAAGAAACCTTTCGAGACCTGTTTGTCTCAATCCAGGGGCTTGGGGAATCATTCAAATCGAAATACGATCCACATATGTTATCCATTTCTATTATAGGGTTGGTGGTTTATCACTTTGAAACCAGTGACGCCCGCAAAACTCTTCCAGGCAACAAGAGTAGCCACGACCAGCCTAAAACTATTGCCAGGCACGTTATTAGCCTTCTTAGAAACGGCCTGATACCCGCTCAATCTACCCAAAAAACTAACTAATAGATCCTCCCCGTTGACGACCTATACTGCAGGAAGCCTTCAGTGAAATTTTATCGTAATTTTATTATCGCCCTGAGCATACTTTTATTAATGAGTGCCTGTTCAAAAAAAGAAGTGGACCCTCCCACTAAAGAAAACCCGCTACCACTCTCCGTCATTTCAGTTACCGAAGAAAAAACACCAATAGAATACACCGTGGTGGGTAACGTGGTATCCGATCATCGCGTGGATATCACATCAAAAATGGCTGGCTATATCCGAGACATCACCGTCGTTGAAGGACAAAGCGTAGCACGCGACTCCGTGCTGGTCGTATTGGATAACAATGATGTTGAGTCCGCTATCATTCAGACCAACGCCGCTGTCGACGCTGCACGAGCAATATTGGAAGATCTCAGTTCCGATTTGGCCAGATACGAAAATTTACTTAAGGATGAGAGCGTTTCCCAGGCCCTGGTTCGGAAAACACGCCTACAGAGGAATACCGCCCAACAAAATCTTAATAGCGCAACTGCGGCTTACCAACAGGCGCGCAATCAACGCGAGTACACCAAAATAACAAGTCCGGTGGACGGGGTGGTGGTCGCCCGCCACCGCCGCCGTGGGGATCTGGCGACACCAGGTGTTCCTATTTTAACAATCGAATCGCAGGATGCCCTGCTGTTCAAAACATTTATCCCAGAACGTTATCTAAACCTTATAAACCCCGGCGATAGTGTCTATATTCATTTCGCCGCAATTGCACAGTCTCTTAGGGCCGAAATATTGCGAATCGTCCCTTCTGCAAACCCTATAACCCGAGGTTTTGAAACAGATATCGCTCTCGCACCAGAAAGTTCTTTAAGACCCGGAATGTTTGGTCGAGTCGATTTTGTTATTGGCTCTAAAACTATCCTTGTTATACCGAAAACTGCTCCCGGCATCAAAACCGGATGCCCGCATATATACGGACTGATTTTTGATGGGTCAAGTTCAAACTGATAAATATTTTTG
>JAUUYV010000140.1 GCA_030590275.1 Porticoccaceae bacterium | reverse complement strand
TTACTCTCAGTCCTCGATAAGACCTCTACCGCTATGGGAGGCCGCCTGCTGCAGCGCTGGCTTAACCGCCCTCTACGCGCGCTGGCGGAAATCGAAAACCGCCAACAAGCCATCATCGAGCTCGGTACTCACTATCAATACGAAGTGCTACAGGGGTTGTTGGCCGGTGTTGGTGATATGGAACGTATTCTGGGCCGAGTGGCACTGCGATCCGCGCGCCCCAGGGATTTAAGCCGTTTGCGGGATTCCATTGCGGTATTACCTGAACTACAAACTGCTCTCACCGACTACGCGACTCCCTTGCTTAAGCAGTTACAGGAGCAGGCCGGAGTATTCCCTGAGCTGGACGCACTACTCAAAGCCGCACTCATTGAAAACCCGCCGGCAGTGATTCGCGATGGCGGAGTCATCGCCGAAGGCTACGACGATGAACTGGACGAACTCCGTGCAATTGCTACCAATGCTGGCGACTATCTCATCGCCCTCGAGCAGCGCGAGAAAGAACGGACTGGAATCTCCACCCTCAAAGTTGGCTACAACCGGGTGCATGGTTATTACATCGAAATATCCAAAGCCCAGTCACAGCAGGCTCCGGTCGACTACATTCGCCGTCAAACACTAAAAAATGCTGAGCGTTATATCACCCCGGAACTAAAAGAGTTTGAAGACAAGGCACTGAGTGCGCAGAGCCGATCGCTAGCGCGAGAAAAAGCGCTCTACGAGGGCATACTCGATACCCTTAACCAGCAACTCTACCCGCTTCAGGAAAGTGCGGCAGCATTAGCACAACTGGACGTACTGGCTAACCTGACGGAGCGCTCGGATACGCTAAACCTGGTGATTCCCGTGCTCAGCGAAAATGCAGCTATCGATATACGGGGTGGTCGTCACCTGGTGGTGGAGCAGAACCTCGATACTCCCTTTGTCCCCAACGATCTGGCGCTTGATGACCAACGCCGTATGCTAATTATTACCGGCCCAAATATGGGTGGTAAATCGACCTATATGCGCCAGACGGCCTTGATTACCCTGCTCGCACATATCGGCTGTGGTGTCCCTGCGGAAAACGCAAGCATGGGCCTGCTCGATCGTATTTTTACTCGCATCGGCTCGTCCGATGATCTGGCGGGCGGGCGTTCCACCTTTATGGTGGAGATGACCGAAACCGCGAACATTTTGCATAATGCCAGCGACCGCAGTCTGGTGCTATTAGATGAGGTTGGCCGAGGAACTAGCACCTTCGACGGCCTGTCTTTAGCCTGGGCCTGCGCCTGGAAACTGGCAGCCGATATCCGTGCCTTTACTCTTTTCGCCACCCACTATTTCGAGCTAACCGCACTGCCTGAACAGGTCTCCGCCGCAGCAAACGTGCATCTGGACGCTACCGAACACAATGATCGAATTGTTTTTTTACACAGTGTTCGCCCGGGCCCGGCTAGTCAGAGTTACGGCATCCAGGTAGCCCGACTCGCCGGCGTACCAGACGATGTGATTGAGCTTGCTCGCAGTGAACTAAGCCGGCTTGAAGCTAGCTCAGAAACCCTTCCTTCAGAAACTTTAGCTACCATTCCAGAGCAAAAAAATGGGGTGAGCACAACACTGCTTTCACCAAGCCCTCAAATAGATTTGTTCACCACCAATAAAAATAGCGCCTTGTACAATGCCCTGCTGGCCATCGATCCCGATGAACTATCACCCCGGGATGCACTGGAATCCATTTACCAATTGCGTAAGTTGTTAGTAAAACCCTAAAACCAGGGTATTATTAATAGCCAAATGTTATAAGAAAATTCAATATAATTCCTTAATAACAGGGCCACGGGGGCTGTCGGTTTCGGTATAATTGCGCGCTTTTCAAACCGGGCTTTAGGAGAAAGTAGCATGACATTTATCGTCGGCGAAAACTGCATTAAGTGCAAATTTACCGATTGTGTTGAAGTGTGCCCGGTGGATTGCTTCTACGAAGGTCCCAACTTTCTGGTGATTCACCCAGATGAGTGCATTGATTGCGCACTATGTGAACCGGAATGCCCGGCAGACGCTATCTACGCGGAAGACGAAATACCCGAGGGCCAGGAAGTATTTCTCGAACTCAACGAAGAGCTAGCCGAAGTCTGGCCAAATATCACTTTGCGTAAGGATCCGCCAGAGGACGCAGAAGACTGGAACGGCAAACCGGATAAGTTAGCTTTATTGGAACGCTAAGATCTACAGCTAAGGTAAAATCAGTGAGCAAGGTGAGACCGAGAGCAGCATTTCCTGGACCACCGGGTATTGAGGCAAAGTGCCTCGCAAACCCACCTCAGGAAAAGCGTCTTATTGAGTAGGTAGAAGACGTACCGGATCTACTGGTTTACCACTTTTTCGAATTTCAAAATACAGCCGCCCTGGATTACCAGAGCTCCCGCCGACTTCAGAAATTTTTGTGCCTGACTTTACGCTGGCACCTTCTTTTACCAATATTTTCCGATTGTGAGCATAGGCGCTCAAATACACTTCGCTGTGTTTAATAATAACCAGCCGACCATACCCGCGCAGCCCATCACCCGCGTAAACAACGACTCCAGGCGCAGTAGTCCTTACTGCATAACCAGCACGACTTTGAATATTTATCCCCTTAAATACACGATTACTGTCAAAAAACCGGGTAATGCTACCTTTAACCGGCCACCGCCATTTCAGCGCTCCGGTCGGTAATTTCGCGGTGGTCGCCGAACCGGAAGACCCTCGGACCTTTCCAGCAGAACCTGCTTTGCCCGTGCTGGAAGGTTTTTTCCATGAACTAGATGCTTTGACAGGCGCAGCCGCTCGACGCGATAAATCAAGGCTTAAACGCTGGCCGATGCGGAGGACATAAGGCGGACCAAGTCCATTAGCTAGCGCTAATTGATCTACAGGGAGTTGGTAATACCGAGCAATACCATAGAGAGTTTCCCCCCGGGATACCGTGTGGTATTTGTTTCCGGAAGGAGCGCGGCTCCGCTGTGAAATATCCAGCGACAATCGCTGACCCACGCGCAGGGTATAGGGAGGAGAAAGTCCATTTATCGCAGCCAGTCGTTCAGGGGCCAACTCGAAACGCCAGGCAATTAAATACAGCGTGTCACCGGCAGAAACGATGTAATGGTTAATCCGCTGACCCGGCGGTGGCGGTCGGGAGCTTACCGGAGCCGGACTGGTGCTACATGCCGACAAAACAAGTGCTGCACCCACCAGAGCAAGAAGTAGGTTGATGCTTGCTTTGCGCAATGTTCTCGCACGGCTTTTACTGCTCATCTAAGCATTTCTTCTAAACACTTTTTCTAGATACTTCTTCTAAAATTGGCCATGGTATTTTTTTATATGGACATCGTATCCTTATTAAAGATAATAAAAAAACATCTGTAATAAAAGCATTAAAATCTGCCCATCAAGATACAGCAATGCTTACGAGGTCTAAGTAGAGCTACGATGGAATTTACCAGCCAGGCTTTCGAGCATAAATAATAGTAACAAGCCCGCGAGCATCATCGCCAAAGCCTCTACGGTGGGTATTAGAAAATCTGAATCGGCATAATACTGCCATGGCCAAACTGGCACATTGGCCACCGAAACCCCTTCCCGTATCACCTCATTTTTCCATGGCCAAACCATCATTAAAGAACCCGCCAAAAAACCGGTCAACAAAGCCAACATAAATTGTCGATGATGATGGAGAAGCCACGACAAAAGACGAGAAAACATCATCAAGCCACACACACAACCCAGGTTAAATGCAATTAAAAGAGGGATATCCAGCTCACTAATTGCTGTCATTATTTGAGCATATAAACCCAGCAATAAAAGAATAAAACTTCCAGAAATACCGGGTAGAATCATCGCGCAAATCGCCACCATACCAGCCCCGAATACCACCATAGGCGTCGCTTCAATCTCTGCACGAGGCGCAAACGAGATAACCAGAGCAATACCAATCCCAACAACAAATCCAAGCCCCCCACGCCAGTTAAAACGATCTAATTGTCGCCAAATATAAACTACAGATGCCATGATCAGCCCAAAAAAGAAGGCCCAAACCAACACTGGGTAAGTATCCAGACAATAGGTAACGAGATGTGCAAGCGTTGTAACACTCAGTACGATCCCCGCGCCCAGGGTCAGTAAAAAAGTACCGTTAATGGTCTGCCAAAACTGCTTTGGTCCGTGCACAAAAAGATCCCGCAAGGCATTAAACCCCACAGCTTTTATAGAATCGATCAATTCATCGTAAATACCGGTAATAAAGGCAATAGTTCCACCGGAAACTCCGGGAACGACATCGGCCGCGCCCATTGCAATCCCTTTGAAAAATAACAATAAACGGGAACGCAAAGCCACTGACCCTGGAGATGCTAATTTTTGAGCCATAGTTTAAGGCCATTTTAGATAGTGTTAAGCGCTGTATTAGGCACTGTGGTTAGGCGCCGCACTTAGGAAGAACAGCCCGTACAGGCTTAAAGTTAGGAGGGGGTAGTACCGCTCAAAAGTGGAACAAAGCGAACACGTTCAACCACTTCTTCTTCGTAGTGAGAAGAGTCGCCCTGACGGATAATGATACGCAACTCCTGATCTTCTGATGGCCCGACTGGAATCACCAGAATTCCGTCGGGGGCCAATTGGTGGAGTAATTCATCTGGTACTTCTTCCGGCGCAGCAGTGGTAATAATGGCGTCGTAAGGCGCATATTTTCGCCATCCCATATTTCCGTCGCTGTAAGCCGAAATAATGTTACGCAGGCCCATTTTTTTGAATAATTGCTGCGCCCGTTGCAACAGGGGTTTAATACGTTCGACGGTATAGACCTTATCGACTAGCTGAGCAAGTATTGCTGCCTGATAACCCGACCCTGTACCAATCTCCAGCACTGTGTGCCGAGGCCCCTCAGACAACAACATCTCGGTCATCCGCGCTACGATGAAAGGCTGAGAAATGGTTTGACCATAGCCAATGGGCAGCGCCGTATCTTCGTAAGCGCGATGGGCTAAAGCCTCTTCAATAAAAAGGTGTCGGGGAGTTACGCGCATCACGTCCAGCACTTTTTGATTGCTGATACCGTGATTTTTAAGCCGTTTAATCAGGCGTTCACGAGTGCGTTGCGATGTCATGCCAACACCGTGAAAATCGATCGAGTTCACTCCCGATGAATCCTTCTTACTGGAAGGCATCAATATACCATACCGGCTATACCGCTCCACTCCTTGAATTGCACTCTTTAAACAACTTTTCTTAATGGGACATCAGCGGCAAAAACCAGCTCCCTGAGTAAAGCTGTGGCATAAGCACCGACCGGGAGCTCAAACTTAATAATCAAATCACTCTGCTCCCAATGAGCGCCAAAAACCTCGGGTTTAAGTACTAATGCTCGCCTTTCCTGATTAAGGCCACAATGCTCCAGGCTATTCCTCCAGTTCACCCAGCTCGATAAAACACGGTTTTCGAAATCTACCACCTCGGAAGGCACAGCGGGCCGACCGCGACCCCAGAGTGCGCCATCAGGACCCTTATCGGAAGATATTGAATCACTTTCAGGGTTTTCAGTGGGCAAGTTCGTCGCCCAGCATCCCTGTTCAACGCGTGCAGCCAATAATTGATTAAACAAATAGGAGCGAGCTGAAGATAAGTAAATACCATTGCGACCACCGCCCCGTAATCGCAGGCCATTACCCATATCACGTAGTAACTTATCAGCGTGAATTAAATTTTGGCCGTCAATACCAAAACGCTGCTCTCCAAAATAATTAGGTACC
>JAUUYV010000077.1 GCA_030590275.1 Porticoccaceae bacterium | reverse complement strand
TGCACTACCCATCCGCGACCCGAGCAAACCGCCGGTGCCATGGGCAAGAGCAATATCACAATTAGGAACCTGTACCTTAGGATGGGCTTCTCCACGTACCTGCCGCACCGCTTCCAGTACCTTGGTCATTCCTCCGCGGTCACCCGGGTGATTGTTGCACAGCCCGCCGCCATCGGTATTGAACGGTAACTTACCCGTACCAGATATCAAATTTCCGTCAGCAACAAATTTCCCGCCCTCTCCTTTTTCACAAAACCCGAGATCTTCCAGAGTTTCCAGCACGGTAATGGTGAAGGAATCGTAAATCGAGACATACTTAATGTCTGCCTGGCTTACTCCCGCTTCTTCAAAAGCTTTAGGGCCCGACCAACGTGCGGCGGAATAAGTTAAATCAACCTTGCCACCCATCAAATGCTTGGGTGCTTCACCCGCGCCAAGCACTTTAACGCAGGAGCGCTTGAGATCACGGGCCACTTCTGGAGCCACCACAATAATGGCACCGCCGCCATCACTGACCACACAGCAATCCATCCGGTGCAGGGGATCACTGACTATCGGCGAATTAAGTACATCTTCCACAGTCACCACATCCCGCAACATGGCGTGCTCGTTGTACTGGGCATGATGAGATGCCGCCACCTTGATCCACGCTAGTTGCTCACTGGTGGTACCAAATTCGTGCATATGACGCATAGCCGCCATGCCGTACATATTGGTAACCGTAGGGCGAAACGGACCCTCAAACCCGTATTCCGGGGGAGCACCTCCGCCTGGTCGAGGCCGGTATTTTTCTTTGGCATCGGCGCGAGGACGACCTGCGAGGGTAATCAATGCGACTTTACAATGCCCGGTAGCGATGGCCTGGGCCGCATGGTTTACATGCAATACATAGGAAGAGCCGCCCGTTTCAGTGCTATCCATTTGATTCAATCTCAGGCCCATATATTCAGCCTGATTAATAGGGCCCATACCGGGAACATCCCCGGCACAATAATAAGCATCGACATCATTTTTAGTTAATCCGGCGTCTTCTAAAGCGCCTTTGGCAACTTCCGCGTGAAGCTGGGGTAGAGTTTTGCCAGTAGCATCCCGAAGTGGGTGCTCGTAAATTCCGGCAATATATGCCTTGCCTCGAATACTCATGGGCATGTCCTTAGTTGATTTATATTAGTTGGTTTATATTTTGTAAACGAAATTTATGGTCAACACAGTGTATCTCTACACCAGTGTTCAACGCACGGAAGAATAACCGGCATCAATCACCAGCTCGGCACCGTGCATGTATTTTGACTCGTCGGAAGCCAGATATAGCACGCCATTGGCGATGTCGGTGGGTTCTCCCAACTCGCCTAATGGCGACATAGCTTCGAAGCGCTCACGCACCTTATTCTCCTTATTAGTACCGCCGTATTTACGAATCGTGCTTTCAACGCCAGGCGTACGAATCACACCGGGATGAACGGAATTAACACGTACATTATTTTTCATTCGCGCAAACTCCGCCGCTGCAGCCTTGGTCAGCAGACGCACTCCACCTTTGGCCGCACAATAAGCGGCAGATCTGTCCAGGCCAATGATACCGGCAATGGAAGAAATATTGATTATCGAGCCACCACCAGATTTTTCCATCGACGCACTGCCGTATTTCACCCCCAAAAACACCCCGTCCAGAGCAATACTGTTCTGCCACTGCCAATCTTTGAGGCTGGTGTCCTTAATGGATTTGGCGATGATGACAGCCGCATTATTAACCAGTACATCGAGCTGCCCGTAAGTTTGCTCAATATGGGCAATAACGGCTTCCCACTCTTCCTCCCTGGATACATCGTGATGCATATAGCTGGCTTCGTTACCGGCATTGCGTATCAGCTCGACGGTTTCGTTACCGCCTTTATCCTCCCAGTCGGTGACCATGACTTTAGCTCCCTCTTCCGCCAGACGAATGGCGGTAGCGCGACCGAGACCTGAGGCCGAACCGGTGACCAGTGCGACCTTCCCCTCTACTCTACCTGCTGCACTCCCCATAGAATTACCTATAAAAACCTTTAAAAGACACTGACAACCTATTGGTTTATATTAAAAATAGAATCCAAAGATCGGTTTATTTCCCTGAAAAGTTAGGCGCCCGCTTTTCCAGAAAGTGCGCAACACCTTCTTTAAAATCGTCGCATTTTATACTCGCGTTCATCTCTTCAAAGGCCATACCCAGGGAACTATCGAGATCTTCGTACAAACTTTCCCAAACCTGATGTTTAATCACTCGCATGGAACGGGGCGAATTATTGTTGGCCATCTCTCTCGCAATATCGAGGGCAGAATCCAGAAAGCCCTCAGCGGGCAATACTCGACTCACCACCCCCAGGCGCAAGGCTTCTTCGCCGTCAAACACCCGGCCGGAAAGCCAAACATCCATGGCATTGGCAACACCAGCAATACGCGGCAACAACCACGATCCGCCGTATTCAACAATCAGCCCACGCTTAACAAACGCCGAGGTAAACTTGGCATTGGCCGCCGCAATCCGCATATCGCAAAATAAGGTGAGCACCAGTCCAATCCCTGCTACCGGTCCGTTAATCGCGCATATAATGGGTTTAGGAATAGCGGGGAAATAGGAATACTTGTGCATGTAGTCCGGCCGCACCCCCTGGGGGCGCTCCCTGGGGATATCGGTTGGGTCGCGCTCCTCGCCACCTTTACCTCCGCCTTGCATGCCAGCCAACAAACTCATATCCGCTCCAGAACAAAAACCACGTCCCGCCCCTGTGAGCACAATGACAGTGACCTGGTCATCCTCTCCTGCAGTCATTGTGGCATCCTGAATTTCATCCGCCATGCGGGCTGTCCAGGCATTGAGTTTGTCGGGCCGATTCAGTGTAATCAACGCAACCTTGTCGTTTACTTCATAGAGAATTTCTCTGTATTCCATAATGTTATCTACTTTTTAGTTAAAAATTTTAAATGTTTAGGCCGAGCTATTTATCCTCGACAAATGCCTTCAACAGGGTGTGTGCTATGGCCATAGGCGGTGGCAACATAACGCCGGTCTGCTCCCCATTGAAGGAAGCAGTGAGCAAGTTGCGGGACACCCAGCGCGCTTCTTCTAATTCATTGCCATCAATGACAATATCACTGGTTTCGGCCTCGGCAAAACAGCCAATCATTAATGACGACGGCCAGGGCCAGGGCTGGGTAGAATGATAGTGTACCGCGCCCACTTTAATGCCAGCCTCTTCCATAATTTCCCGACGCACGGCTTCCTCGATATTTTCACCCGGCTCCACAAAACCCGCCAGCGCTGAATACATACCCGCAGGAAAAATGGCCTGACGCCCGACCAGGGCTTCGTCGCCACGTACCGCCAGCATGATGACCACCGGGTCTACCCGGGGAAAGTGTTCTGCATTGCAATCTTCACCGGGACATTTGCGCATAAAGCCCGCATCGCGCATCTCTGTGCGAGAGCCACAAACAGCGCAAAATTGATGGCGAGCATGCCAGTCGAGAACCGCCTTGCCCATGGCCAATATTGACGGATCCCCAGCAGGCAAGCGCATCGAAATCCCCCGCAGGTCCATAAACCGACCGACATCGCGGAAGGGTTCCTGAGCCGACGCGTCCTCGATACTGCTCACGTCAACCGCAAAATGCGCGACTCCAGCGGCATCACGACCCAGAAAAATTCTCGGCAGATCGCTCTCCGGGTACCGTGTCAGATCATCGGGCGATAACCAGCCAATGCTTCCTCCACCCCGAGCCACAAGAGGCTCAAGCCGATAAAACGGCACAACTTTGCTTTGTGGAGCTATTCGTTGTTCGGCCAACCACTCGGCATTGGTACGCAAATCAGAGCAGCGATCCAGCGAACCTCCTGCAAAGATATTCACTACAGACATAGCATTCTCCTGCTAACTATTATTATCAATATTCTTAATACCGATCAAAACGACACACCAGAGCTCTATCTAGTGGTCAGGTACAACTTACTGGGCGCTAGCATATTATCGCTCAGGGAAGAAATCCATTGTTACGCTACGCCATACCCCACATCTCTCGGATAATACTCAATATTCAGTGCCAGGCAGAGAGGATCCAAAAACTATACAAGTAATAGCGGTATGTTATGATCGAAGACCGCATAGCAACTTAAACACCAAAACTAAAGCGTAACTGGCGCTATCCCTTATATTGGCAAGCCGTTATATTGACAAGGAGCCGTCGATGTCGTCCACACAACATAACCTGCTGATTCTAGCCGAAGAAGCAACCTCCGATGTCGTTGAGCAAATCACCTCTCTACTCCCCTTCTGGCATTGCCACAAACTCTATGACTGGGACAAACTCCTGGCAACCAACATCAATGGAGAAATCCATTCCAATACCAACATAAGTTCCAACGCTCAGAGCTTCAGTAAATGTCCGGCTATTGGAGTATTCGCGTTGGGGCAGACTCCGAGCAAGCGCACACTTACCCTGCTGGAAGAAACGCTCAAAGCGGCTTCAAACACCGCCTGGGTCGCAATACTGACAGACCAGCATTTTCAGAACCGACAACTCATGACACTGGTCGTCGCCTACTGTCAGGACTATATTACCTATCCATTCAAGGGCGTAGAACGAACATTGAGCAGTATGCTTGGGCACGTGAAGGGAATGGCCAGGCTCCGGAAATCTCAGTTAAGCAAAGGGCTATCGCCGTCCAAACACCATGTAAAATATAATATGGTCGGCAAGAGCAATGCCATCAAGCACGTATTTACCCTCATCTCAAAGTACGCCAGGTCTGACGCGGCAGTGATGATCTCGGGCGAAAGTGGAACCGGCAAAGAACTGATTGCCCAGGCCATTCATCAGGACTCATCCAGGGCAGACAAACCCTTTGTAGCCGTTAATTGCGGCGCAATACCAGAGAACCTGCTCGAATCCGAATTGTTTGGCCATATCAAAGGCGCTTTCACCGGCGCCATACAAAATCGCGATGGCCGTATCGCCTTAGCTGACAGCGGCACCCTCTTTCTTGATGAAATCGGTGATTTGTCACTGCAGCAACAAGTTAAAATTTTACGGTTTTTGCAGGAGGGCACCTTTGAACCCGTGGGCTCTTCCCTCACTCAAAAAGCCAATGTGCGCATCATTACCGCTTCGCACGTCGACATGGAACGTGCTATCCAGAAAAAACTCTTCCGCGAAGATCTCTATTATCGGCTAAATGTCCTGCAATTAAGCGCACCGCCCTTGAGGGAACACAACGGGGACATCGAACTGTTAGCGAGGCATTATCTAGAAGAGTTCACCATCGGTAGAGCCGACACCCCCAAGGGTTTCTCCAAAGAAGCGCTACAGGCCATGGCCCTGCACGACTGGCCTGGCAACGTTAGGGAGCTCCTTAATAGAGTTCAGAAAGCGACCGTTGTCTCAGACCATGCACTGATTACTCCGCAGGATCTGGGCCTTGAGACCCCCAGAGGTTCTGATCAAACCGGTGTCGTTGTTAACCTGCAGGAAACCCGCAATAAAGCAGAACGTGAGGCACTGGAAACAATGCTGCTAACCACGAAGTTTAACGTCTCTAAAACTGCTCAGCTCTTAGGTATTTCGCGTATGACCATCTATCGATTGATGGAAAAGCACAGCATCTCGGCAGACCTTGGCTAACTGTTACCACGTACTATCCGTCTAAGTACTATCCGTCTAAGCACTCTCCAACTACATCTTAAGACCTTAAGCGCCAGGATCGGCGCTTTGTTCGCCCTGGTTTTGCCTAACATTGCCTACCTCTGCGCTCCCCTACTTTCAAGAACCCGCTAGAGAGCCCGCCCTGGCGCCTGGTTTTATCGAATACTGTATCGAAACCGGTACACCTTAAAAATAACACTCAACTCATTGATTTTTAAATAGTTTTCTAACCACCCACAAAAAAATGTATCAGCACTGATACAAACCACTCAACACCACCTCTGCACTAACAAAAAACACTCAGCACAATCAAGCAGTTAGCTATTTGGCCCACATATTGCTTAGTAATAAGCACAATGCTTCCTGGTCGAAACTTTACTGTGCCGCAGTGTTAGCAAAAAAAAGATAGGGCGTCCTTAACTTGTAAACACAAGAACGTGTAAAGACAAGGCGAACTACGAGGAAGGCGGGTAAAGAGTTAGTTAAAGCGAAACGCCTGACTACCGCTAAAAGAAGAACCAGACAACTTGAAGGAAGGAAAGGAAAGGAAAGGAAAGGAAAGACAGGATGAGCATTAATTACCCCACATGCCCTGATGGTTTACAACATTGCTATTGACCACATTGTTACTGAAAACCTACAGCACCGTAGTAAAAAGGCTTACACCATCGCTACCGAATAACTTGCAAAGTAGTGACCGAGAAGCGTGTAGTGTCGAACCAGGAATAAGCGTTAAACCAAAAAGCATATGTAGATACCCAATCTTGGAGATATTTGTTTTGTTGAGTTCAGTGTTAAGTGTATTAAGTTCAACCCGCGATAACGCCTACCTTGCCGTACGCGGTCTTGCGATGGCCACCACACCTGCAATTGTGGCGGCCGTCGTTTGTTTTTCATGTACTCTACTTCTTCCAGCCACCTCGTTCGCCACAGAGTTGACTGCTGAAATCAATATCGGCGCACTCAGTTCTCAGTCCGGTTTTGTTGCGACCAACATCACCGCAGGTAATAGCAATATCCAGCAAAACTCGGCCGCATTTTCGGCCAGTACTGACGTTAGCGAAGCCGGTTTATTTACCTCTCAGCTAGTCATTATTCCACCGCCGCCTGCGGGTATCGAGCAAAGTCTTACCGCCAAAATCGACGCAGGTGCTTTTGACGATTCCCTCGGGGTCATCATGGTCAATCAGTCCTCGGGCGCTAACAACACCCAGTTTAACGGTGTGGCAATAGCCGCAGGTGAGGTAACGCTCGCCTTTATTGAATTGCGAGACGACGCTCTGGCAGAAGCCGTGACTGTGCCAAACCCAGGTGGCACCCCGGTCGAAGATTTCTCCCTGACCCAAACACAAACAAGCTTGTCTCCAACTGCCTTCGCTAACGCCAGTGGAGCCGTTCAGATTAACCAGGTAGCGGGTAACCTCAACGCTACCTCCAACAGTTTTGCGATGTCGGTTAGCCAGTAATGGTTAATGGGTAAAGCAAAAATCGTAGTGTCGGTTCGTCAATTATGACTAACTGGCAGTGCAAACAACTCAACCTTAAGGTAGGTATATAAAATGAAAATGAATAAACTTAAATTAAGCCTGGCCGTTGCTGCGGCCCTCACCTCGGGCGCTGCGTTCGCTGGAGATCTGGTACTTAGCCCCGGAATTGGGCTGAAAGCTTTTGAGGCAGCTTCATTAGTTGGGCCAGCCACTCTGAGTGAAGCCTCATCTTCAGTGCAACAGCACTTGAATTCAAACGACGCG
>JAUUYV010000156.1 GCA_030590275.1 Porticoccaceae bacterium | reverse complement strand
TAGCCATTTTTATCTCCTCCCATGAAGTTATTATTTTAGTGTTTTTAGTTTTTAGTTTTTAGTTTTTAGTTTTTAGTTTTTAGTTTTTAGTTTTTAGTTTTTAAACAGGATCACCGGCTAAGCCTCAGCTTTGCAGTTTGTCGCACGAGAGCAATCAAGTTATCGGCACTGTCCCAAATCCAACCGTCTTCGTCTACCGTGCCTCTGGTCATAACCGGGCTTTTAAAAACACAGCGCAATGGCCCTGATTCTGGGCGACGATGAATTTGTACCGACAAATCCAGGGTCGGCACCCAGCCATCCGACCCATAACGAGAAAATACCGGGGGAGGCATGGCGTCTGAAAACATCAGCACGGCAAACAGGTCGATCTCGCTACCATCGGCAAATGCTGTCCAGCCCATCCAGTCATCCGCGTTATCCTGAGCACCTTCAAGGGCGCGCACGTTTGCGCTCGTCATTTTCTGTATCAGCTGTTTGCTCATCGGATGTTTCGATGCCGGTGGCGATTCGATACATTTTTCAAACCCCGGCATCGCCGGGATGTCGATGGATGAAAAACTTTCGCCAACAAGCTGGTCGAGATTAGTAAAGGTGCCAATAATCTGAATTTTGGTTTCACCATTCTGAATCATCCGCACCATACCCGTTGACGTTCCTTTGCCAACTCGCAACACCTCTACCTCACATCGCACTGGGCCGGTCTCACCGCGCGCCAGATAATAGGCCGTCACCGTAAGAGGATCCGGGTGGGGTAAAGCCTGCCCCAGGCATCTCGCGCCCAGGGCCAGCGCATATCCACCATTGGGGGTCTCGTGGATATTCCAGTCGGGGGAGAAGTAACCTTCCCAGGTCCTGTCATCTAAACGAGTTACAGCAGTATCCTTCGTAAACTTACCCGGCCTGTGCTTTTCTCCACCAGCCACTTCAAGACCATCGCGCGTCCTACTGTCCAATCCAGTTCCTCCAGGATCACCTAACAGAATAATTAAAAAGCTATTATCAATGATCTCAGCTCGCTTAGCAGCCCCGACGTATAACCCGACGTAAAGAAGACGAATAAGAAAAAATAGAAACGGCTGACAGACAGCTCACAATTCTATTAGACTCCCGCGACTATGACATAACAATACAGAAGGAGAACACGGTGACATCGAACAAAACTTACACAGATATTGGGGTCACGCTGGATGACAACGTGGCCACTATCATCATCCAACGACCTCCTTTTAACTTTTTTGATGTGGAACTGATTGAATCCATTGCCGAGGCTCTCGCCGATCTCGATGAGAACCCCCAATGCCGGGCAATCGTACTGGGCGCAGAGGGCAAGGCCTTCTGCGCGGGAGCCAACTTCGGTGGCAACGACGCTCCGAACAAAGACGATGGCAAAACCAATGCTGACGGGAGTCCTTTCAAACGCCGTTCGGGAAGCCTCTATCAACAGGCGGTGCGCCTGTTTTCCGCTAAAAAGCCTATCGTATGCGCCGTGCAAGGCGCAGCAATCGGTGGTGGGCTAGGCCTTGCTCTGGTCGGCGATTTTCGTGTCGCCTGCCCGGAAGCCCGTTTTAGCGCCAACTTTTCCCGGCTCGGTTTTCATCCTGGGTTTGGCCTGACTCACACCCTGCCCGCTCTGATTGGCCAACAAAGAGCCCACCTGATGTTCTATACGGGACGGCGAATAAAGGGGGACGAAGCCTTTGAATGGGGCCTGACGGATCTGTTGGTACCACAGGATCAGGTACTTTCCGCCGCACAGGAATTAGCCGCCGAAATCGCTGGCTCCGCTCCCCTTGCTGTACAGGCTATTAGAGCCACAGCACGTCAGGGTCTGGCAGATCGTGTTCAGGCCGCCACCGATCACGAACTGAAAGAACAGGAATGGTTACTAAAAACCGAGGACGCAAAAGAAGGCATCAAGGCAACCTCAGAGCGCCGTACTCCTGCCTTCCAGGGCAAATAATACCTGGGACCTGTACGCCCGATAGCCATTGACCTTCGAAAATAAGCCTAAAAGAAGCGGGGAAGACAATGTTCGATATGGAGCTGGGTGAAGACCTCACCCTAATACAGGACATGGTACGTCGGTTTGCCACCGATGTACTGGCAGAGCAGTACCGTGACTTTGAAGACGCTCGCTGCCTGCCCGATAGCATAATCACCGAGTTCGAAGGCTTAGGGCTTGCTGGCCTGGAGCTTCCCGAAAGCCTTGGGGGAGCCAATCTGGGTGCTGTTGCAAAAACAATGGTACTGGAAGAACTCGGGGCCGGCGATGCGGGTTCGGTCTTCGCGCTAGATGCCATCGGTGCTGCGCTTTACCCCATTATCGAGCCAGGTGGTTCCGAGGCAGTAGAATCTCACCTACTACCCTTACTGGGCGATTCCAGTGCTCGCGCCCTACTGGTCTGGGACGAGGGCGATGCCGTGCGATGCCCAACGCTTCAACACAATGAACGCACCTACGATGGCACCATACCGTGGGTACCCGCCGACACTGCGGAGCTGGTGGTGATACTGGATCGGCAAGGCGCCTCGGTAGTCACTAGCGGCTTCACTCTGAAGGCGGTTAAGGCCAGTGGCTTACGAGCTTCTGGCGGCGCAGAACTGCAATTTATCGATGCCCCTATTGTCGAGCGTTGGGAAGATAAAGCCGCTGCGTCCCGTGCGCTAGCACGCTGGCAACTCTATACCTCAGCACTTCTTGTTGGCGTCATGCGCATTGCCGCAGAAACCTCCCGCAACTACGCCATGGATCGAGTGGCCTTTGGCAAGCCTATTGCCCACCATCAGGCACTGGCATTCCTGATCGCCGATATGCATAGCGCTGTCGATAGCAGCCGAATTATGGTTCAGGAAGCCGCCTGGAGAGCCGATCATTCTTTAGCCTTTGAAGGAGCCGCCGCCATGGCCTTTGTCGAAGTCGTAGAATCTGCCATGTTCGTGACCCCCAATGCACTGCAGATTTTCGGTGGCCAGGGCTTTATGCAGGATTTGCCCCTGGAAAAGTTTATGCGGGAGGCTCGCACTTTGGGCCTGATGGCCGGCGGCATAGATCTGGCCAAATCAATTGCCGGGGCCGAAGTCTGTTCTACCGTTCTCGACGGAGATGATGGCGTCGGTGGGTTCAACTTGTCTCCATTCACTTCTCCTAATTCGCCCCTGCTGACAGCTGAGGAATCGTAAGCATGGATTTCTCCATCGATGACAGAACCCAAAAGCGCATCCGCTCCTATGACACCCTGGGGCGGGAACAAATGCGGCCTCTTGGTTTAGAAGCCGATAAATTAGGGCGGCCTACTCCACCGGATCACCCCTACTTTCAAACTCTGATAGAGATGGGCTTTGGGCGCACTCGTTATCGCCGACCAGGCACTAAAGCCAGCATCGAAAAACCGTCAGAAAAAAAACAAAGTAGTGGCAAAAAGGTTGGCAATTCTCGCGGTATGCTGTTGGTATCGGAACAACTGTCTTACTGGGATCGCGGGGTTGCCGTATCGGCACCAGGACCCGGCCTCGGTGAAGGCGCCATTATTTCTATGGGTACGCCGGAACAAAAAGAGCGTTACCTGACGCCGTTTATTTCCCCCGATAAACCACGCTGGGGTGCCTTCGCCATGACTGAGCCCGCAGCGGGGTCAGACGTTGCCGGTATTCAGACCCGGGCCATCAAAGACGGAAAAGACTGGATACTGATTGGTAATAAATCATTTTCCGGCAACTCCAGCCGCTCAGAGTTTATTTTGGTATGGGCAACGGTGGATCCCTCACTCGGTCGTGGTGGACACCGAGCTTTTATCGTCGAACACGGAATGCCAGGACTTCAGGATTTTCACATCGAGCGAAAAATGGGTCTCAAGGCCTATGAGTCGACCTCTTTCCGTCTCGAAGAATGCCGAGTACCCGCCGAAAATCTGCTGGGAGGTGAAGCCCACTACGAGAGTCGTGCCGGTTTCAAAGGTGCGATGAACACCTTTAACTCTACCCGTCCCCTGGTCGCAGTGATGGCCGTCGGTATTGGGCGCTCAGCCCTGGATGAAGCAATCCGCTTTGCCCAGCAAAACCAGATGATGGATGATCCAAGGATTCGTGACCGACTCGAACGGGTAGCGCGTAAACTGAAAGTCGCCCGCCTGCTCTGCCTCAAGGCCGCATGGCTTGCCGATCACCAACTCCCAAATATTACGGAAGCTTCGATGTCAAAAGCGATCGCTCCTACCGCTGCATTTGAAGCAACGAGTCTCGGCATGGAGTTACTCGGTCTGGTGGGCGCCAGAGGTGACCACCTGATTGAAAAGCTCTTCCGGGATGTGAAGGCGATGGACATCGTCGAAGGTACCGGACAAATTCAACGCGTAATTATGGCGAGAAATCTGGTCGACTTTCCACGTGATTAGCTAATTCATTACATTAGATAACACATATATCTAACTGAATAATATAATAAAACATGCATATAAAAAGGGCTTAACTCAATGAAAGCGCACCAAGCAAAGATAAAAAAACTCGCGACTGCTGCACTGATCCCCCTCGCCGGCTTACTCGCCAACTGTGGTGGAGACGACAGCCCGCAAGCCAAAGGTATTCTCCATGTTGAAGGCCAGAAGGAACCCTACCTGGTGCAGTATCTAGTACCCGGCTCTGACTTCCTCAGTATTCATGGCATCACTTTTGATGCCGATGACAATCTCTACGTCGGTAGTGTTATGGGCCAGGGGATCTACAAAGTGGACATTGACACGGGTGAGTCCGAAGTCTTTGTGGCTCCGCCCAGGGGTATGGCAGATGACCTGGAATTTGGCCCCGATGGCACGCTGGTGTGGACCTCTATTTTGACTGGGGAAGTCTACGCTCGCCGACCCGACGGAGAAATTGTGGTACTTGCAGACAACTTGCCGGGAGTCAACGCCGTCGCCTTCCGCGAAGACGGCCGCCTGTTTGTTACCCAGGTTCTATGGGCCGATGCTCTTTGGGAGCTCGACGTCAAAGGCAAAAAACCACCTCGACAGGTTGCCTCTGATCTTGGACACCTCAATGGCTTTGACTTTGACAGCAAGGGCTACATCTATGGCCCACTCATGTACAAAAGCAAAGTAGTGCGTATAGATCCCGATAGCGGAGAAATCACCGATCTTGCCGGAGGCTTCCGCTTACCAGTAGCGGTCAATATCGACAGCGAGGATAACCTTTACGTACCTGATACCGCACGTGGCCGCATTCTTCGGATTAATCTTGATACCGGGGAAAAAACCCTGCTGGCTACGGTAGATGAAGGCACCGATAACCTGGCTTTTAATTCCAAAGACGAATTGTTTATCACCAACATGGTCGACAACGCAATTTACAAAATTAACACCCGCACCGGTGCATCGCGCACCATTGTTAAAGGCGAGCTCTCCGTCCCTGGCGGTCTGGACGTAGTAAC
>JAUUYV010000251.1 GCA_030590275.1 Porticoccaceae bacterium | reverse complement strand
TTTAGCGATAAGATCGAATAAATTGTAAATGAAACTCTATCGATGAACAGTTGCTAATGACAAGAGTAGCAGCAATACAATTAAAGGCAGATGGTGATGTCGAGCATAATCTGGCTCGGGCAAAATCTCTAATGGATCGCGCTGTGGATGAAGGGGCTGAGCTCCTGGTCTTACCAGAGAATTTTGCCTACTACAACGAAACTGATTTGCTGGCGGCAGCCTCCCTTGAAAGTACGGCTCGTGGTCCAGTAAAAAACTTTCTGGCGGAGCAGGCGCGCTTACATGGTGTCTGGGTTTTGGGTGGTACTCTACCGCTTTTTAGTGGGGTGGGCGTTAGTGGTGTAGCTTTTGGTGAGCTGAATACGGGGACGACAAATAAGCACATCGATAATCGTCCTTATGCAGCCAGCTTATTGTTCAACGCGGAAGGCGAAGAAGTTGCTCGCTACTATAAAATGCATCTTTTCGATGTCACTGTGGCAGCCACTGGCAAGCGTTATTGTGAGTCCGATACCTATCGTCATGGTGATGCCTCCGTACTGGTCAACACTCCACTGGGCAAGTTGGGGTTAAGCGTTTGCTATGATTTGCGGTTTCCTGAATTGTATCGAATCTATGGTGCAGGCGGTGCAGATATGATCGCCGTGCCATCTGCCTTTACTGCGGCTACTGGCGAGGCGCACTGGCAATTGTTGTTAAGGGCGAGAGCGGTAGAAAATCAGTGCTATGTGATTGGCGCAAATTTGGGCCATCGTGATCATCCTAAGAAACCCACCTGGGGTGGAAGCGTGATTATCGACCCCTGGGGTGAGGTGCTAGCCGAGCTAGAAGATGGTGAAGGTGTGATTAGCGCTGAAATTGATGAGGTTCGGCTGGCGAAGATTCGCAGTAATATGCCAGTTTCCCAGCATCGACGTTTGTAGAAGATTGGTTTTTTTAAACTTTTTGTCTTTGTGGGCATCTAATTTTGGGCAAAATCTATGTGTGTCCTGTCCTTGCAGAGACTGCTCTACACTGGTTTAATTGCCCCAATTGGGAATGGTTCGCGTTATAGCGAGCGAAAATCCAGGCAGCTAAGGCTAT
Source organism: Porticoccaceae bacterium (assembly GCA_030590275.1). The sequence continues at coordinate 2,851 of JAUUYV010000251.1, read as the reverse complement.
ATTTGGCTGAAGCTATTTTGGCTGAAGCTCCGTTGGCCAGACTTAGACAGCTAACTTTAGCAACTACAGGGTATAGGCGATATTAAGCTTGATTTAAGATGCTGACATTAAATCCCATCGCTATCCGCCAGTAAAAGTAACTTAAGAGGTAAGCAGAAATGAATGATCGAGTAAGCGCTCAACCGGCAATTCAAAAACAGGAATCGGTACTGGCAACGAATAAGGTGTTACGCAATACCTACATGTTGTTGTCCGCTACCTTGCTATTCAGCGCGGGCACAGCGGGAGTGTCGATCGTGCTAGAGCTTCCGTATCTGGGGCCATGGATCACCCTTGGGGGCTACTTTCTGCTGCTGTTTTTAACCACTAAATTTCGCAACAGTGCAATGGGCCTGGTTTGCGTATTTGCCCTGACTGGGTTTATGGGTGTGACACTGGGGCCGATCATTAGTATGTACTTAAAAACGCCTAATGGCCCACAGTTGGTAATGAATGCCATGGCCATTACCGGCGTCACCTTTATTGGTTTATCCATCTATGCGGTAACAAGCCGCAAAAACTTTAATTTTATGGGTGGCTTCCTTATCGCGGGAATTTTGGTCGCATTTATGGGTGGTATTGCGAATTTGTTTTTTCAAATGCCCGCTTTATCTATGGCAGTATCGTCTGCGTTTGTTATGTTGATGGTCGGTTTGATTCTTTATCAAACTAGCGAAATCATTCATGGTGGTGAGACTAACTACATTATGGCGACGGTGACTCTTTATATGGCGATTTATAATCTGTTTCTTAGCCTGTTACATCTGATGGGAGTTATGGGAGACGATTAAGCCGTTTCTCGATAATGAATAGCAGCTTAAAAACTGCAGGAAAAAAAGGGGCTGAGGCCCCTTTTTTTGTTCGATGATGCTTAATGCTCTGTAACAGAGTTTTTGCATTTGAAGGTAAGCAGTAGTAAAACTGAACCTTACGATAAGTACTTGATCTGAGTGTTGAATGTTTTTAGTGTTTGGCGTATTCGCCGGGAGGGGCTTATGTCTCCGTTTCTCATGTTTTTAAAGGTACCTGGTGGTAAAAAAGCGATCCTCTTTTCGATGATTGCTGTGACTGTCGTGTCCGTGGCTTTACTTGCTACGGCCATAGATACAAAGGCTGATCAAGCGGCAGAAAAAAACCTGACTGTCGCCAAAGCCCGTGAACTGATTACTGAGCAAAAACAGCTGGACACGATCCCGAAGTCTATCTGGAAGCAATTGCTTACTCCGGAGCAATACAAGGTTCTCTGGCGTAACGGTACTGAACCCGCGTTTACTGGAGAGTTATTGCACAACAAAGAAAACGGGGTTTACGTCACCGCCGGATGTCGATTGCCCGTATTCCATTCTAATCATAAATTTGAATCAGGGACTGGCTGGCCCAGCTTTTGGGAAATGTTTAACGAAGAGAATGTTGTGCTAAAAAAGGATTGGAGCTGGGGTATGAAGCGTACCGAAATACTATCCAAATGCGGAGAGCATCTAGGTCATGTCTTTGAAGATGGCCCAGATCCTACAGGACTTCGTTATTGCATTAACTCTCTTGCACTCAATTTTGTCCCCGATGCCGGACAGTTCTCTCCGGTGGATAAAAAATAATCTGCTCGTTTAAGGGGTGGCAGCTAAATAAAAAATAAAAGTATCCTGGATAACCTTCTCCCACCTGATCATTTTTATTGTATTTATGAACCTGAACCTGAACCTGAACCTGAACCTGAACCTGATGGGTGCTGAGTTTCAACGTTATGAGCCCGCAGGCAGATCAGCATGACTTATGAAGAGTTCAATGAGTTTTGTCGCTCCCTTCCGGCTACTTCATACGTTATGCAATGGAGAGGCTCTCATGTATGGAAAGTGGAGGGAAAGGTATTTGCCATTGGAGGTCAGGGGAAGACTGATAAACTAGCGTTCACATTTAAAACTTCAGAACTCAATTTTTATTTTTTGTGCGACCAGCCTGGTTATCGGCCAGCACCTTACCTTGGTTCTCGCGGCATGAAGTGGATACAACAATATGATGTGCCTGGTACGGAAGATGATGAACTCATGTACTACCTACACGAGTCTCACCGCATTGTTTCATCAGGCTTAAGCAGGAAGAAGCAAAAAGAACTTGGCCTCAATCAGAATTAACTATGAAACGCTCGTTGCCGAAGCAGCTTGAAGTATCAAACGATACTCCACTCGGTCGTAGACCAAGACACTTAAATCTGCGTATAAACCGTAGTTAACCAACGCTTGCCTGGTTTTAAAAGGACGTTTATTCTCTAAATCCTGAGCCAGGGCGAACTCCCCCGGCCACCCGCTAATGCAAGAGACTAATAAATGAGCAAGGTCGACCCAGTCCTCTACTCGGAAGAAGATGCCGTTGCCACCATCACGCTGAACCGGCCGGAGCAATTGAACGCGATGACAGACCCAGTGATGAGGGGGCTCAGCGAGGCTCTCGCCAGGGTCAAGGCTGACGAGAAGGTGCGTGCGGTGGTGCTCACTGGTAAGGGCCGCGGCTTTTGCGCAGGTGCCGATCTCGCCCAGGTCGCAGAGCGGCCTGAGGAGCCAGGGGCCGGGAACACTAAAGAGCGCGAGCAGGGAGATGATGATTTCAACACAGCCATGCGCGCGCTGATGGATTGCCCGGTGCCAACCATCGCCCGGGTTAATGGTCCCGCAGCCGGGGGTGGCTTTGGTCTGGCCCTGGCCTGTGATGTAACCATCGCTGCCCGGTCGGCGTTTTTTGTCGCTACCTTCGGCCCAAATCTGGGCATCGTTCCCGATATGGGTGCGACCTGGAGTATTCCTCTGGCGGTCGGGCGTGC
>JAUUYV010000154.1 GCA_030590275.1 Porticoccaceae bacterium | reverse complement strand
GATGTGCACTAAAGTAATCGCGAATACCGTCCAACAAAGCCTGTCGATTGGGAAGGCCTGTCAAACCATCGTGATACATACCCCACTCCCGATCAATCTCCCAAACCTCTTTAGTTTTCAAACTATCATCGAGAGATAGAGTCGTAAGCTCTTTAAAAGTTTCAAAAGCGAGTCTACTGTCAGCTGATGTCCCGAGAGGAGAATCTGCGTGATAATCTCCTGACGAAGCGTTGGTCGGATCGCGCCTTATACCGCTTGTCCCCTTCAACTTCTTTAAAATGGTCTCGCGACTCGCAGCCTCCTCAACAAGAGACTTTGCCTGCTGCCCGGCATATGACCCTACGGAGCCATATGCAACTGATTTGTCTAATATTTTTTCGGGAAAGGATGTTCTAGTATTAGCTGCGAGCTTATCTATGGTCGCGGTGCCATGTGTTCCCACTTCTTTACCCGAGGAGCTCATAAGCTCTTCAGTATTGTAAAGGGTGACGACAATCTCCTTACGGCTACCGCCCCATATAGACCGAATATCCATATTGAGAGTATGGAACTGATTGTTATCGCCAAACGTCCACTCCGCTCGGCTTTCATTAGCTTTGAGCGCCCCTCGCAAACATTCCCTAAAAGCGGCCGAAGCCAATGGTTCTTCCAGATCAATGTCATCGATCGAAGTCCCCACCAGGGTTTGACGATGACAATCAAGCAACTGCAATGCTTTTGGGTTAGCGTTAATGCAGACCCCATAAACAAAGAAAAGAACGCCGAAGGGAGAACTTTCCACTAGCAAGCGGTACAGTTCGTCTTTAGGTGTACTCATAGCAACTCTGCAAAATTTATAACACAAAAAAAGATAAATTATTTAAAAACGACAAAACCTTAATCTAATTCTTCTATCCAGGCTGTTTGAATCGCTTCAAGAATTTTTTCACCACAACGTTCCGGATCATCATCAAAGTCGGACAAACTCAAGACATATGCCCGCAGTGTAACAAAATTAATCCGGCGAGGATCAACATTCACATAATTATCAGCTAATTCAATACCTATGTCGGCAAAGTCAATCCATTTCATCATCGTTATGGTAACCATCAATTAGTGTTTTTCAGACACCATGTTCAAGGTATATTTAGGGATTTCTATGACTAAATCTTCATCATATAAAAAAGCCTGACAACTTAGTCGAGAGTCAGGATCCACCCCCCACGCCCTGTCTAGCAAGTCTTCTTCCAGCTCATCTGCCGCATCGAGGGAAGAAAAACCCTCGCGAATATAGATATGGCAGGTGGTACAGGCACAGGCCTGTTCGCAAGAGTGCTCCAGTTCAATCCCCGCGTCGAGGGCAGCCCGACACACACTGGTTCCCGGTTTGGCATCCACCACCTGGCCCCCTGGACAAATATCTTCGTGGGGCAGGAAAACGATTTTTGGCATCTACCCTAGTCCTCAAGCTCTTCCAGGCGACATCCCCTGAGCGCTGTTTTAATGGCGGTATCCATACGCCGCGCCGCAAAGGTATCACTAAGATGGGCAAGCCGCTCGATTTCACGCTGCACTTCCCTATGTTCACTGGAGTTCTCACGTACGGCCCTTAACTCCTGAACACCAATCTCCAGACAACGAAGCTCCTCTTTATCCAGCAGTTCCTTACCCTGGGTTTGCAGAGCCGAAGATAGATCCTCAATCATACGGTCCGCTTCCACCTGTTGTTCGCGCAACGCACGTACACCCATATCCTCGCGAGCATGCTCGTAGGAATCCTGTAATAAGGTGGTTATTTCTTTTTCACTCAACCCATAAGAAGGCTTAACATCGACACTCGCCTCGACCCCGGAGGTAATCTCCCGCGCGCTAACACTCAATAAACCGTCTGCATCAACCTGATAAGTTACCTGGATTTTGGCCGCACCCGCCAACATCGGCGGTATGCCACGCAACTCGAAACGTGCAAGTGAGCGACAATCACTTACCAACTCACGTTCACCCTGCACTACATGCACCACCATTGCGGTCTGGCCATCTTTGAAGGTAGTAAATTCCTGGGCGCGCGTAATCGGTATCGTGGTATTGCGATGGATAAGCTTTTCGCAGAGACCACCCATGGTTTCTATCCCCAGTGACAGAGGTATGACATCGAGAAGGAGCATTTCATCGCCGGGTTTATTCCCTACCAGAACATCGGCCTGAAGTGCTGCTCCCATGGCGACAACCCGATCGGGATCGATACCTGTTAGCGGCTCACGGGCGAAAAACTCCGTCACCTGGCGACGCACCAGAGGCATACGAGTAGAGCCTCCCACCAGAACCACATTAGCGATTTCACCTACGTTTTTGTCAACGCCAGCGTCTCGTAATGCTCGCTTGCAGGCCCGCAGTGTTTTTGCTATCAGCGGCGAAGCTAATCGATCCAGTTCATCACGTTCAACTAGCCCTTGCCAGCTTTCAACAGAGGCCGTAACTTTCGTATCGTCGCTAAGCACTTCTTTTACTCGACGAGCTTCAGCAAGCCACAATCTCTGTCGCTCAAGGCTATCAAGCTTAGGCAGGCTCGCCCGTTCACAGAGGTATTCGGCCAGCGCGCGATCAATATCATCACCGCCTAAAGCAGAATCGCCTCCGGTGGCCAGGACCTCAAACACCCCCCGGTGGAGCCTTAGTACAGAGATATCAAAAGTACCACCGCCAAAATCGTAAATCGCAACAAGGCCTTCCGCACCATCATCCAGACCGTAGGCAAGCGCCGCCGCCGTAGGCTCGTTGAGAAGCCTCAGGACCTTAAGCCCTGCCAGGATGGCAGCATCTTTGGTGGCCTGACGCTGTGCATCGTCAAAATAGGCAGGGACCGTAATAACAGCGCCATCCAACTGACCGCCCAAAGCAAGTTCTGCCCGTTCGACAAGAGCAGACAATATTTCCGCTGAAGCCTGCACCGGAGTGATCAGGCCTGCGACGGTTTCAAACCGGACTACGAGGCCGTCATTACTGACTTCGGGCCCACCGGCATCTGTCGATTGTCCCTGCCCTTGTTGTTGCCCTAACCATTGTCGTCCCGAACCGTAGGACTCACCGCCATCGTCCATTGAACGACCCATATGGCGCTTGACTGAGACAAGGGTATTCTCGGGATCGCTAGCGGCTAACTCTGCCGCCGCCACACCAACTTGCACAGTGCCATTAGCACCGTAATGAACCCCCGAAGGCAAAAGATGGTGATCGGCTTCGTCTGCCAGGGTTTCTACACTGCCACTGCGTACCGTCGCTACCAGGGAGTGGGTTGTACCGAGGTCTATCCCAACCGCTAAACGACGCTGATGGGGCGCAGGAGATTGACCCGGTTCTGCAATCTGTAGTAAAGCCAAGAATTAATCGCCCAGGGTTTCTTCAATGGATTCAAGCTGACTCAGGAGCTTGCTGAAAAACTGCATTTTATCCACAGCTATTTCCGCCTTGTCCAGGTCACCTACGCTGTACTCCTGCAGGAACAAACCTTGTTGTACGGTGAGCTGGGATTGAATCCCAACTTCCAGCGCATTACAAAGATCATAGGGGTCGGCAGCATCTTCAATTTCAGACATTTGCTCACGTAAATCTATTTGCTGCATTAAAAAATCATGATCGCGAATCGTCGTGGTTTCGCTAACATCCTGCCGCCCCCTGAGTTCTAACAAGTAGCGCGCCCGCAACAAGGGCGATTTAAGGGTTTCGTAGGCATCGTTTATCATCGAAGCACATTGAACCGCACGCCGCTGTTCACTCTGAGGCTTACCAACGAAACGATCGGGATGAAACTCCCGCTGCAAATCACGGTAGCGCTCGCCAAGCAAAACCAGATCAAGCTCATAATCAGCTGGGGTATCAAACAGTGCGAAATAATCGCGACCTAAATCCAAAGGAATCCCTATCAAAACAGAGGCTGTATTTTTGATGAACTTAACTCAGAAATTAATAGCAATCCAGCTTACTGAGCACACATCTCGAAAATGTGATCACACATTAAAGCTTTCGCCGCAACCACAAGCGCCTTTGGCATTTGGATTATTGAACTGAAAACCTTCATTCAAGCCTTCCTTAACAAAATCCAGCTCGGTGCCGTCGAGATAAATCAGACTTTTAGGATCGACAAATAACTTTACGGTTCCCGTATCAAACACCACATCGTTACTATCGATTTCATCCACGAATTCAAATACGTAGGATAGCCCGGAACAACCGTTGGTACGTACACCCAGGCGAATACCCTCGCCCTTACCTCGCTTGCCCAGGCTCCGCATCACGTGTTTCTCTGCTGCACTGCTTAAAGATATACTCATGACATCAAATCACTACTTAACTCAATTAGTACCGTCAAATTTATTCCTGCACAGAAGGAAAGCCTATTTATCAGGCACTTCCCCACGTTTGGCTCTTAAATCGCCAATAGCCGCCTTAATGGCATCTTCGGCTAATACCGAGCAGTGAATTTTTACCGGCGGCAAAGCCAACTCGTCTGCAATATCGGAGTTTTTAATCTGCCCTGCTTGTTCCAGGGTTTTACCCTTGACCCATTCAGTCAGCAGGGAACTCGAAGCGATAGCGGAGCCACAGCCATAGGTTTTGAACCTGGCGTCTTCGATAACACCCTCGGCGTTAACCTGAATCTGTAAACGCATCACATCACCGCAGGCTGGCGCCCCCACCATACCGGTACCGACGTCAGCCGACTTATCATCAAGCTTACCAACGTTGCGGGGGTTTTCGTAATGATCGATGACCTTGTCACTGTAAGCCATAATGAACTCCTAAAAAGATGAACTCCTAAAGAGATAAATCGCTAAATAATTTAATTACCGCTACACAAGCAGCCAATTAATGGGCGGCCCATTCCACAGCATCGAGATCAATACCGTCCTGGTACATATCCCAAAGCGGGGATAATTCTCTCAATTTACCGACGGCTTCGTTAACTTTAACCACGGCGTAATCAATCTGCTCCTTCGAGGTATAGCGACCAATACTAAAACGTATTGAGCTATGAGCTAGCTCATCACTCAAACCAAGAGCTCTCAACACATAGGAAGGCTCAAGACTCGCCGAGGTACAGGCCGAACCAGAGGACACTGCAAGATCCTTCAAAGCCATAATCAGAGATTCCCCTTCCACAAAGGCAAAACTAATATTCAGTATTCCTGCCACACACCGCGTCGTGGACCCGTTAACATAAATCTGCTCAATACCTTTAACACCCTCCCACAGGCGCCCGCGCAACTCTAAAATACGGACACCCTCTTCCGCCATTTCGTCTCTGGCGATACGACAGGCCTCACCCATGCCAACAATTTGATGGGTTGCCAGGGTGCCTGAACGCATACCCCGCTCGTGCCCACCACCGTGAGTCTGCGCCTCAATCCGAACCCTGGGTTTACGACGCACATACAGTGCGCCTACCCCCTTCGGGCCGTATATTTTATGGGCGGACAAAGACATGAG
>JAUUYV010000144.1 GCA_030590275.1 Porticoccaceae bacterium | reverse complement strand
TATGTTTTTTTTCATTTTTTTAATATTTACTTTATGAAATAAGGGGAGACCATTGGCTACTTGGAAAGAAGAAACCGTAAATGTCGCGGGTACTGAACTGGCACTGGTTCGTGGCGGAACCGGCAAGCCCTTGTTGGTGCTGCACGATGAAATGGGGTACACGGGCTGGATGAACTGGAATGAGGAGCTCGCCAAAGACCGCGAATTGATCATTCCGCTACAACCTGGTTTTGGTAAGACACCGCGTCTGGAGTGGACATGGCGTCATCGCGATATTGCCAATGTGTATCAAAATATGATTAGAGAAATGAATCTGGGGCAGATTGATGTGCTGGGTTTTTCAGCGGGTGGTTATATCGCAGCTGAAATGGCTGCTTCTAACCCGGAACAGTTAGCTAGTTTGACGCTAGTTGGACCGATGGGCATCAAACCCGACGAAGGTGAAATTTACGATATGTTCGCCTGTACCATTAATACCTATCTGCGCGCTTCTGTTGCTAGTCAGGAAAACGAATTTACCCAAATTTATGGTGGGGAAATGTCTCCTGAGCAGTTTGAGTTATTTGAAGATGCTCGTGCGGAGAGTGCCCGTATTGGTTGGGAGCCCTACATGTTCAATCCAAGCCTTCCCGAATTACTGAGAAGTGCAAAAAACACTAAACTCCCAACTTTGTTGATTCGTGGTAGTGAAGATGGGGTTGTGCCTCAGGATTGTATCAGGAAGTATCATGATGCCCTCCCACAGGCAGATATTGTTACCATCAAAGGTGCTGGGCACCGTCCTGAAATTGAAGATAGCGCTGAGTTTGTAGCCGCTGTTAAACACTTTCTTGCTTAATAAAATCGGAGACTAACCATGCAAATAGCACATTTTACCGAGCGGCCCGTACGTTACGTCCCGGAGGAGCCAGTTCTTGCTAACCGAGCCTTCTTTGGTGTTTCTAATAAGTTTTTTGACCGTGAAAAGTCGGCACATGATTATAATTTTTATCTCGATGAAGCGTGTTTCGTTGAAGAGGTAGGCTTTGATGCCGTTGCCTTAAACGAGCATCACGGCAATCCATTTTGTTCGGGTAGTGTCGTTAACATTGAAGCCGCTATTTTGGCGCGTATTACTTCAAAAGTTAAAATTGTCATCATCGGCAATATGTTGCCGGGTGTTAAGCATCCCCTGCGTGTTGCAGAAGAGCTGGCTACGATTGATACTATCTCTCGTGGTCGTCTGGTTTCTGGTTGGGTTCGTGGTGCGGGCAGTGAACAGTTCTTTAATAACGCCAACCCTACCTATAACCGCGAAATGTTTAACGAAGCGCATCAGTTTATTCTGGATTGCTGGACTAAAGACGGTCCCTGGCGCTACGAAGGTAAGCATTTTCATTATCGCCATGTAAACCCATGGGTAAAACCTTACCAGGAAATGCCTCAACAGTGGATTCCTGGTGTTTTGAGTCCTGAAACTGTGATGTGGTGTGCTGAGAAGCAATACCCTTACCTTGGTCTGGGCACAGCTCTTGGGCCTACCTGTGACCTCTGGGACATGTATGCTGATAAGTCAGCTGAGTTGGGTTTTCAGGCTGGGCCAGAGAACTTTGGTTATTTATTACCTATTTTTTGTGCAGATACAGATGAGCTGGCTCAGGAACTTGGTAAAGGCTTTATTTTCGGTGGCGGGCAAAATGCGTTCTCCCGTCCAGAGCATACCCTGCCTCCTGGGTATAACTCTAAAGGAGCCATTCGTATGCTGGCTCAACAACCTGGTGGCAGCTGGTTGGGTGTGAGTAAAGCGAAGATGATGGCTAGCCAGGAAGATAGCTGGGATTCTTCTGCTTACGATAGCTTGAAGAATAAGCTTGTCGCGGGTTATGAAAAAGTTCAGGAAAATATGCAAGTCGTTGTCGGTAGTCCTGAAACCGTTGCCAAGAAAATAACATCTATTTTGGAGGTTATTCGTCCTGGTGTATTTACTGTGTTTGCGGTTCAGGGAAATGTAAGCGACAAAGATCGACTGCGAAGTGTTGAGTTGCTGGGTAAAGAAGTATTACCCGTCGTTCGTGAATTTGCGAAACAGAAAGAGCTTTTCGGTCCGTTTGATCGTAAGCCTGGTTCCGTCAAACTTGCTCCTGGCACCAAACGTGCTCCAGTAGTGGATCGTGCCGCATTAGCAGCGCTTAATCTGCCCTGATTGGTAGTGTTTGTCAGGCATAAAAAAAGCACCTTCGGGTGCTTTTTTTATGCCTTTTTTTTAGGGCTGGTTGTTGGGGCTGGTTTCCGTAGAGGGAAACGTTTAATGAGTCATGTTAGCCTTCTAGTGAGATACCCGCAGTGAGGCCACCATCGGCGATAAACTCAGAGCCTGTGGAATAAGAACTGGCATCAGACGCCAGGTACGCGGCTAAAGACGCGATCTCTTCAGGTTGACCAATGCGTCTGAGAGGAACCGCCTTAAAGAATTCTCCGGCCTTGTCGGCACTGAGCCCTGCTTCGGTCACCATCGGGGTGAGAATGCCACCGGGATGGATAGAGTTAACACGAATATTATCTTGGCCAAGCTCTATAGCGCCAACTTTGGTCATGCCTCGGACTGCAAATTTACTGGCGCAATAGGCGGCGCCTCCATTCATGCCAATCAGTCCATCGATAGAAGAAATGTTGATGATAGAACCGTTACCCGCAGCTTTCATAGCGGGCGCTGCGGTGCGCATACCGATAAACACACCCACCTGGTTGATATTGATAACCTTCATGTAGTCTTCGACCGAGCATTCGGTAATTGGAATTACCTGAACAATCCCGGCGTTATTTACCAGGGTGGTCAATTTACCAAATTTCTTGACAGTTGCATCAACCACCGCTTGCCAGTCGTTTTCGTCAGTAACGTCTAAACGCATATAAGCGGCGGAATCGCCAATTTCCCTGGCGACCTGTTCACCTTCTTCGTCAAGAATATCGCAGAGCATGACTTTCGCCCCACAGTCGGCAAAAAGTCGGGCCTCGGCAGCGCCCTGACCACGAGCCGCACCGGTAATTAATGCAACTTTATTTTCCAGGTTTGACATGAGTATTTTCTCCACAGTTTTGTCGTTAATTAATGATTATGGTGATTAGCAATTAAGCTCGGTTGAACAGCTTAATTGTTTTATTCTTCGTATCGCCCACAAAAAACCCGTCTTACTTTGGACGGGTCTTTTTGTTTTGTGTGGGTATAGTTCTTAGCCTTCCAGTGCGAAGCCGGCGGTCATGCCGCCATCGGCAATAAACTCCGAGCCAGTGGAGTAAGAGGCATCATCGGATGCCAGGTAAGCCGCTAGCGTAGCCATTTCTATGGGCTGAGAAATACGGCCTAAAGGAATCGCTTTGAACGCTTCTACGGCCTGGTCTTGTGTCATGCCGGTATCGTCGAGGATTTTGGTCTGCACGCCGCCAGGGTGGAGGGAGTTTACGCGAATACCGTATTTACCCAGCTCCAGGGCTGCAACCTTGGTCATACCCCGTACTGCGAACTTGCTTGCGCAATAGGCCGTAGCACCGTACATCCCGGTCAAGCCATCGATGGAGCAGATGTTTACAATAGAGCCACCACCGGCTTTTTTCATTGGTTCTACTACTTCCCGCATACCCAGGAATACACCCACCTGATTAACGTTGGTTACTTTGTTAAATTCGGCCAGAGTGGTGTCAGTAATCTCTTTCACCGGGGTAATAATGCCAGCGTTGTTGACGAGTACGTTGAGCTTACCGAACTTTTCTACGGTGGCATTTACGGCCTCTTTCCAGTCACTCTCACTGGTAACGTCCAGATGAATGTAAGCGGCCGAATCTCCAATTTCCTTTGCAGTTGCCTGGCCTTCCTCGTCCAGTACGTCGCAGATCATTACCTTCGCTCCGCGCTCTGCAAACAGTTGTGCCTCTGCAGCACCCTGGCCCCGCGCGGCGCCAGTAATCAACGCAACTTTACCGTCTAGACTTCCCATAATGTACTTCCTTCTATAATTTACGAAATTAAGTGTTAAAAGAATTGCGAACCGGGTTCAGGCTGCTCTTTTGATGTTGACCTACCATCTAAGCTTACTCTGCGTATTACGGAGAGCGCCTCAAGCAGCCGCAAATATAGAGCCTTTTGTCCTAAAAGGCGAGACGAATTAGTGCCGAGTTATTAGCGGGAAACCCCGGACTAATTGTTACCAGGTAGTGGATTATGTAACACTAGGGGTCATTATAAATTATAAATTACAAGCTTACGGGGGGTAACACCATGGATATCGGAGTGCTAATGTTGTTCCAGAATCATCCTAATATGCCGATGGATGATTACGATATGTATAAAAAAGAGTTAGAAATCTGTGAGATGGCGGAGCCTTTGGGTTTCAATTCTATCTGGGCAGTAGAGCATCACTTTACCGATTACACCTTGTGTCCTAATCCTCTTGAGATGTTGTCCTACCTGGCTGGGAGAACGAAGAATATTAGTCTGGGTACCGGAGCCATCATTATTCCCTGGCATAAGGATCCTCTCCGTATTGCAACAGATGTCGCTATGCTCGATAACCTTTGCGACCGTCGTTTGTTACTGGGTATTGGGCGTGGTATTGGTCGGGTTGAATACGACGGTTTTGGTGTGGATATGAATGCCTCACGGGAGATCTTTGATGAATCCTCCGAGATGGTGCTCGATATGCTCGAAACGGGTAAAGCCAAAGCTCACGATGGCAAGTACTTTAAACAAGCGGCTCGAGATATTCGTCCGAAACCCATGGGTCCATATTTAGATCGTACCTTTGTTACTTGTCAGTCGCCTGAGACGGCGGAGCTGGTGGCGAAAAAAGGTCTGGGCATGATGGTATTTGCTATTTCACCCTGGAAATCTCGCGCTGAGGATTGCCGCCGGTACCGGGAGTCCTTCCTGGAATATCAGGGGCGAGAAGCTCCTCCGGTAGTGGCCAATGTATTTGTGATGGTTGATGAGGATGGCGATAAAGCCAGAGAACTGGCTAATAAATACATGACCGATTACTGGATTTCTGCGCTCGCCCATTACGAAATGGATGGAACCCACTTCGAAGGGGTTAAGGGTTACGAATTTTATGCCAAATCTGCGGGCCTTATGCGCGATCGCAGCACCGAAGGCATGGGTGATATGTACGTTAATAATCAGGTGGTTGGCACCCCGGCGGAATGCATCGAGCAGATGAATGAGATTCAGGAAATGGCTGGGCCCGTCACCTTTAACGTGTCTTTCTCTTATGCAGGCTTGCCCTACGACATGGTCAAGGCACAGATGAAATTGTTCGCTGAACAATGTCTACCCAGGTTGCAGGCTGTGCAGCCAGGAATGCTCGCCGAAGCAAGCTGATCACCAACGAGACTCTCTCCTCCAACATAGTGGGGGAGGGTTTTTTTGTCGCTCGTAAAAATTAACGTGTAATAATTTATAGTCTGATCATTAAAAGGAGGGCTCCCTGTGGGAAGGCTCAGTAAACTCAGTCGCTCTGTAGAGGGTAAAGTTGTACACATTACCGGTGCCGCTAGTGGTATGGGACGGGCAACAGCCTATCTGTTTGCCGATGAAGGCGCCAAAGTTGCAGTGACCGACCTCAATGGTGAAGCTGCGGAGCAGGTGGCAAGTGCTATTCGAGATGCCGGTGGTATTGCAAAGGCCTGGCGACTCGATGTCG
>JAUUYV010000071.1 GCA_030590275.1 Porticoccaceae bacterium | reverse complement strand
TGCCGATCCCGACTACACTGAAATTAATCAGCTTCTTATCATTTATGCTTTTGATGAAAAAAATAAAGTGATACTCGGCCGCCAGCGAATTAACCACAGCGCTCAGCGTTTTCTTGGTAGTGTCGCCTGGCGTCAAAACGAACAAACGTTTGATGCCGCTAGAGTGCGACTCTCTCCTATCGACAATTTAACTATCGACTACAGCTACATGTGGAAAATTAATCGCGTGTTTGGTCCGAATGGCCCCGACGCCGAATTTAACGGTGATACTCACGCGCTTATCGCCAGCTACAAAATTGCCGATGGACACACACTCTCTGCCTATAATTACACCCTTGACCTTGACGAATCTGCCGCGCTATCAAGCAGAACCTACGGCCTGGAATACAATGGCCTGACCGGGCTTGGTGAGAACGCCAGCTTAGGGATTCAACTCGCCGCCGCAAAACAGAAACAGCACAATGACAACCCCAATGATTTTTCAGCCGACTACTACTTTGCTGAGTTAACAACAAAATTCAAACCGGCTAGTATTTCCTTTGGTCACGAAGTCCTGGGTACCGATAATGGAACTAGCTTTAAAACTCCTCTAGGAACGCTGCACAAGTTCCAGGGTTTTGCCGACCAATTTCTAGTGACCCCTGCGAACGGGATCAAAGATAGCTATCTAAAAATCGTCACTAAAGCTAGTAATATCAAGCTCGTTGCTTTCTACCATGATTTTGAAGCTGAGACTGGAAGCATGAATTATGGCACTGAGCTCGACTTTATCGCCACCTACCAAATCAGCAAATATTACAATGTGTTGTTCAAATACGCAGCCTATGATTCTGATGACCTTGGTACTGATACCAGTAAAGCCTGGCTGATGTTCACGGCGAAGTTCTGATACCACAATCGCTTATTAATGGGCGATGTTCTGTAAGTCGTCCAGGTCTGGAAATTATCGGGAAGGAAAGGCAGGAGTGGAACTATCGGACCACAGTATAATGATTTGCAGAGCATTAACTTCCGAGGTCATCCCTATCTACTCTGGCTACAACTATGACGGCTCTCGGCTCGATAATACATGCCTGCCGACAGAGACCGCAGCCCACACAGATCGCAGTATTAATGACTGGCTTTTCCAGGTCCCAAACCAGAGCTCCAGGCACTGGGCAACTGGTATCACAGGCGCCGCACTCCGGTCCGCTATAAGGTAAGCAGTTTTGGGTATCGATGCTGGCGCTTGCCAGCTTTGGTAACGGTAGCACAGCGGATTCCTGTCGATCCGAGTCCTCACTAAGATCTTGTTCCGAAAGCAATAGCTGTTCTGATGATGCAGGCTTATTAGAAATTAGCTCAGGCAAGCGTAAGGCCCCTTCCCCACAGGCCTGAACACAGGGCCAGTCGGCACACAGATGACAGCCTTTATTGGTTAAGTCCAGTGCCGGAGTGCCGATCGCTTTAACGCCAACTCTGGCCGATAAAGGGAAAATTACTTGATGAGGACAGGCAGGCAGGCAGTCGCCGCAGCGGGTACAGGCCAGCAAGAAATCGAGTTCGTTGATAGCGTAAGGTGGACGGATCCAGCGCTGTGCCGCTTTTTTTACTTTTACATCAGCGTGCTTAACCACTTCCTGTGTGGTATTGCGAAATACTGATTTAAAAAAACCTCGTCTGTCCATTAGGTATTGGCCATTATCTAGTTAAAAGTAGCTAATCAACACTAAGACGATAAGGAATTGGAGCGGAGCAATATTTCATCCCGGGATTTATTACGCAGTATTTTTTTGCGTTGCACGACCGTCACCACTATAAGTAACAGCAGTACCAGGGTGACGATAATACCCAGTGGGCCTATCAGCAGCGGCTCACCAACGCGCAGGGGAAAGTCAATAATGTAGTGTTCGCCTTTATCCCAAAATGAGGCGCTAATAATATAATCGCCACGCTGGTGAAAGCTAAAGCCCTGTCGATAGACGTTGTCATCCAGAACCTGGGCACCCAGCTGTTCGGATTTATTGTCAAACCAGATGGGGCTAAACCAGCCGTTATTACGTACGGAGAACTCGATGTCAGAATTCAATGGCTGTTTAGTACCGAGACGGGTGATGTACAAATTAATTCGTCCAGCTTCTTCTGGTTTCGGAAAGGCAGGAAAAACCATGGCAGTAACAAAAAAATCACCAATTAGCGTTTCGATATTCATGCTGGGTGGCGTATTGGAGTCTTCGTTCAAGCTATAAGCGGGTCGACCGAGTACATGGTGAGCGTCAGCCGGGGGGATAAAAAAAGCGATAAAAGAACAGCTCAACAGAGCAATAAGCTTAAGCTGTTTCGAATTTCCTTTTTTTACTTTCGATAAATTGGCGTACTTCACTATATTTTTCTCGTGAGTTTTCTCATCATGAAACAGTATGCCGCATAACGCTACCCTGTGAGCGCTTCACAATACGAATCGGTAAACTAGGATGGGGGCATACTTCAACACATAAGCCACAGCCGACACAAGCTTCCTGAATCACTGGCTGGTACTGATTCCACTGCTTGAAGCTAATCGCCCGTTCACCGAGGGGACAAATGCTCACGCAGGCACCACAGATACCCCGGTCGACCCAGGGATAGCAAGCGCTGCGATCTATCTGGGCAACACCCATATCGACTTTTTCCCGTTCGATGGGGATTAAAGCATCGGTGGGGCAAACCTCCGTGCATTTGCCGCATAAAGTGCAAGCTTTTACTTCGGGGTTGATATAGGGCGTATTCACCTGTGTACCCCCATCACGCTGATGAAATTGAATACAGCGCGGCGGGCAAATCTCACCGCAAAGCCCACAGCCAATACAGGCAGAGACAAACTCTGCATCATCTTTTAAGGCACCAGGCGGCCTTAGATGCCGCCGGGCAAGTAAACTTTCGGCTGGCGCTAACAAACGGCTGAGGGCATAGGGTATTGCCCCAGCAGCGACTACGCCCGTCGAATATACCAGCCACTGGAGGACACTACGCCGGCGCATACTAATTACTTTTCCCCTACCGGTTCCGGGGTTTCTTTTTCTCGATTTAGGAGCGTGTTTTGCTGCCTGTATTTGCGGCCCAGATGCCCCGGCCCCTGCCTGGCAATATCCTGTGGGCTAAAATAAAAGGTCATCGCTTCCGTTGGGCAAACAGCGATACAGGCGGTACAGTTGTTACATTCCTGACCAAACTGGTCGTGTAGAGGGTCGAGGCCAAACTCGCAAACCGCCGTACATTTTGCACAGTCATTGCAAGTTTCGACAATACGTTTAATTCGCAATAGTCGAAAGCGGCCGAGCAGTGAATAGAGCGCACCACCTGGACAGAGATAGCGACAAAAGCCCCGTCGTGTCAGTAGTAAATCAAAGAATAGTGTCAGCAAAAAGAATACGACACCAGAGCCGAAACCACCGAGGGCAATAGCGTAATAAATTTCTCGCCCAATAATTGCCGGAGGATAAATAGCGGCAAAGGCTACAGAGCCTGTTATTACGGCAATTGTAAGCCCAATGGCCAGCACCAGGTATTTAAGACGGCGATCAAAACGTTTATTGGCAATGTGCAGACCAGATTTGCGCAGCAGTACGCCGAGGTTGCTATTTAGCTCATAAAGAAAGGTTGCAGGGCAGATCCAGCCACAAAAAAAGCGGCCGAATATTATCGTCAGGATTATTGGGATAAGCGCCGTTAAAATAAATGGCCAGTAAAATGCCCTGCTACTAACGATTTGTCCGAGTACGGCAAGGGGGTCGCTTAATTGAATATTGCCAAAGGTACCAGACCAGGTGTTGCCTTTAAGTCCATCGAGCTGTTCTTCCGGATCACTGACAAAAGGGCTGCTAATCCATTCCATCGTATCGTAGATTTGTTTTTCACGGGGACTGAGTAAATCGTAAGTGTGTGCTGAAATGTAGGTTTGATAGACATGGAGAAATGGTATCAGTACTAACATCGCAAATACGATTGTGAGGCTTAGCCAACGTAGTTTGTTGAGATGTTTCCAGAGGAAAAAGGGCCTGTGCGCAGCCTTGTTTGTGCCGGTCTCGTTCACAACAATCTTATTCATGATGTGTGAGTGTAATCGGGAATAATACGTATCGCCTGGGGTAGCTGAATACAGGAGCGCTCACACAGGCCGCAACCTACACAATCTTCCAGTACGTGTGGCTGCTCCAGCAAACCAGTACGTATCGCTACATCTTGCAAGGGGCAGGCCCGATAACAGACCCCGCAGGTCTTGCCCTGATAAGAAAGACAGAGGTTTTCGTCGACCAGAGCCTTACCCATGCTGACATGTTTAAGAATCGGTTCCATCAGGCGTTCAATTGGTTCGATGGCATCGGTTGGACAGACATCGCCACATTTCATGCAGAGAATGCAGGCCTGGTCGCGGGGAATAATATAAGGTGTACCGTAAGAGGTGGTGCCGTTTTCCAGGCCAAAAAACTTGATGCAACGGTTTGGACAAACCTCCCCACACTGACCACAGCGAATGCAGGTGCTTTCGAAAGCGTCTTCAGCGAGTGCACCGGGTGGCCGTAAATAGCGAGGCGGCGGTGATGCCGCCGAGGCGGAAATATCCAGACCAGTCGCGGCTGCTCCGAGGCCCACAGACTTGATAAAGGTTCGTCGTTTCAGCGATTTTTACCAGTATTATCGGCTATCAGGGCCCGCCCATTATCAAGCTTTTTCAATACGTATTGCCAGTTTTTTGAAGTCGACCTGGCCAGAGACAATATCCCAAACCCGGCTAGAGGTTTTATTGACCAGCCATTTGTTTTTTTTCGGATCGGCGCTATCGGCGACGGATAAATTCCAGGGACTAAACATATAGCCGCGGGGTACACTGTTGCGAGCGGGACGAACCAGGCTTTTAGTACCCACCTGAGCTTTAGCCTGAAATTGACCACGGCGAGTAATCAGGTTTAGTTTATCGCCATCTTTGATGCCTAGATCCTTAGCATCCTCGGGATGCATTTCTACATACATCTCTGGCACCAGCCTTTGGGTGGTCGGACTACGCATAGATTTTGCGGTGTGGAAATGTTCATAAACCACACCCAGGCCTAGCCAATAGGGGAATTTGTCATCGGGGACCTCGGACCAGATTTTGCCGCGATATTCCTCATCGGGCAAATCAGGGGTTAAGCCTTTATCCCGAGCTTCTTTAAGTAGATCCATATGGTCGATTGTGTAATGACCCTCTTTTGTACCAAAAGCCATGAGCTTTTCAGTAATTGCTTTGCGGTCACTGTAATCCTGATGGCACATTTTAAGATTAACTTTACCATCCTTAGTGCGGAAAAAACCGTAGGGTCGGGTCTTCCAGTCACCTTCCTGCATCATAAATCGCCGCTTGGTGCCACCGGCTTTAGCAATAGCATAGGTCGGTGCAGGCCACTGAATACCGCGTATTTTCTTCAGCTGGTCATAGGGAGACAGACCATCAACCTGCTCCACATCAAGAATACCTGTAAGGTCTGTATCCGTACCCGCTGAGGCTCGAATAATATCCCGGAGAATTTCCTCGGCATCGTAAAATCCGTTCTCGCCCCGCTTATAGGGCAGAGTATTGTCCATATCCATGCCTAGTAATTTACCGATACCCTTGGCCTTATCGATCACCATATCGAGGTCGGGACGGCAACCGGGAGGCGGCATGACGGCCTGCTCGACAATATTTAGGCGCCGCTCGGAACTAATATAAACACCATTCACTTCACCCCAGCTCGCCGCTGGAAAAATGACATCGGCATAGAGGTTGTTCGGTGCGTGACGATAGATTTCCTGCACTACATTAAAGGTCTTATTTAGAGCTGGCCGAATAAGATTATCCTGATCCGGCAAATCGACGTGGGTGGCGTAAACCAGAAACATCGCCTTTACTTCACCCTTTAGGGCCCGCTCCATCATGCCCACGGCCATACCCGGGTTCTGCGCTTTCATAGCAGTCTCGAGGTTACGCTCCGGTACGCGCCATTGTTTGGCGATATGGGCACGATGTTCGTCATTAGTTAAAGGTTGGTTAAACGGTAAACGGCCTGTTAGCCCTCCGGTGAAGCGTTCACCCATGGCATTGGGTTGCCCAGTCATGGAGAATGGTCCACAACCGGGCTTCGCCAGGTTGCCGGTGAGTGTTAGTAAGTTAATGACGGAAATAACATTGTGCTGACCATGGATAGACTGGTTGTAACCGATACCCCACATAATAATCACGCCACCGTAACCACCCTCTACTGCACCCCCGGCGGCGCCCTGAAGACCTTTGGAGCGTGCCAGACGTTTACGTGTGGCGTCGGCAAACATACCGGCGACTCGACGAATGAGTTCCGGCGGCACCTCATGATTCGGCCCCCCCATACGATCCTGTACCTGTTCGGGACTGTATTCATCGGTTACGGCATCAATATATTCCTGCCAACCGGTGACATGCTCTCTCAGGAAAGCCCAGTCAATCACATCGGGGTGATCCTTCAAAAGCACGTGAGCCAGGGCGTTAAGAAAGCTGATATCCCCGTTTAAAATAGGTACATGCACAGAGTTGTCAGCGTTGATATCTTCATAACCTTTCGCGGTGCCTGTGTAGCGCGGATCGACGACAACCGTGGGAATGTCTTTGCTCTTTTTATGGTCAGCCGCTCGCCAGAAAATGATAGGGTGAGCCTCACGGGCGTTGTGGCCAAAATGCATGATCATGTCGCTCAGTTCAATATCTTCATAGGCCAGTGGCGGTGTATCTGAACCAAGAATTTTAAAGTAGCCCGTTACCGCCGAGGTCATGCACATGCGAGCATTTGCCTCAATGGTGTTGGAGCCTAGCACTCCTTTCATAAACAGGTTTTCCATATACTGGCCTTCCATGGTCAGTTGGCCTGAGCCGTACAGCCCTATCGAATTGCCCGTGTACTTTTTGGCGAGATGGGCAATCTTGTGATCAACCATTTCACTGGCCTTCTCATAGGACACACGCACAAAGTGCTCTTCGTCAAAAGAACCTTTGGTTTTACTAATATATTCCAGATCGCCGTGCCCCGGCTTTTGCCATTCGGCCCAAACGTCTTTACGTACGTAAGAATCCCCCTCCATGCGATCGACATAGATAGGCTCGGCAGCAGTCAACCCTTTAATGCACTGTAACCCGTAATTAGTGGGGTGCTCTTTGTCGGGGCGCATGGAGACAATCTTGCCATTTTCAGCTTGTATCACTGTGCCACAACCCACACCACAGTAAGGGCATTGGGCCAACGCCGTGGTTCTACTCACTGTGTTGGTGTCATCCGTACCACTGCTAGCCGCTTCAAGCTCAGGATTTGCGCCTACCATCAAACTGGCACCCGTCGCTGTACTGGCGATGAAGGCACTACTTTTTATAAAGTCCCGTCGATCCATCTTGATTCGTTTCATCTTAGGAACCCTCCTCGCTGGCTAGTAGATGTAAGTAAATAATAATA
Organism: Porticoccaceae bacterium; assembly: GCA_030590275.1. Next base: position 235 of record JAUUYV010000071.1, on the reverse strand, counting down.
TCGTCGATTTCCTGATCACTTAAATCGGCCATACCTGTGGGGCCAGAAAACCCCAGCATACGTGTATTTGATCGCCCATCTTTTATGGTCGCACGTAGAAAACCGTCGGAAGCGATATTTATCGTGCCCGACTTGCCAATAGCCGTGCCCGTACCTCCTGCCAAATAACCATCGCCTTTGCGACCGTGACAGGTGGAGCAGATGCCGTCAAAAAGCTCTTTACCCCTGCCTGCAT
>JAUUYV010000150.1 GCA_030590275.1 Porticoccaceae bacterium | reverse complement strand
GCTGAGCGAAAAGGAACTTAAAAACAATAAAGAGGGCATTCCTCTCCAGGCGATATTAACCAGCGAGGAGTAAGATCGATAAGCATTTTTGCCGGAGGATTGACCTGATAGCTACGTAAACAAACAGCTACGTAAGCAAAAAGTCAGCTCGCGGCTATGGTCTCAACACCTTGCGGCATGGGGTCCGATTTCAACACTCCTTCCGACTCAAGCGCATCCACCTGCTTTGCACTTAAGCCTGCAAAATCCCCAAATACTTCCTTATTATGCTCACCCAGATAAGGCGCCTGTAAATCCAGGGCATCTGGAAACTCCGAAAAACGTAGGGGTATTCCCGGTATTTGTAGTTCGCCATAACCCCGATCGTGGATGGTGCGAATCACTTCTCGTTCAATCAAATGCGGGTGTTCCATAGCTTCAGGCACACTCAATACCGGAGCTACCGGCACATGCATGTCTTCCAGCAAACGCAGCGCATCATCGCGTTTATAGTTGCTCAACCAGTCTTCAATAATTTCGACAATTTCCAGGCGGCGCTGAACCCGTTTGCCATTAGTATCGTAATCCGGGTGCCCCACCAGATCATCTCGTCCCATTGCCTTGCACAGGGGTTCCCACTGCCGCGCCATCACCACCATAAACAGGTAACCGTCCTGGCACTTGAATAAACCAAGCGGAGCTGCCGCATAGTGATGGTGTCCCGCCCGCTGCGGCACAATTTTCCCTTTACTACCGGAATAAGCCTGAACATTAATTTCGTGGCTATGAAAATAAGAATCGAGCAGAGAAATATCAATGTACTGCCCTTTCCCGGATTTATAGCGATATAACAGTGCTGCGTTAATCGCCGCCAGTGCGTGTACGCCAGCACTCACATCGCCGATGCCCAACATTGGGAAATACGGCGGCTGTTCGGGGTCGCCAATCATGTCCATCACCCCGGATACCGCCATTGCAATGTAATCAAAGCCCGGTAATTTTGACAGTGGTCCGGTCTGACCAAAGGCGGAGATTGAACACATAATGGCTTCGGGGTTTAAAGCTTTAACCACATCCCAACCCAGGCCCATGCGATCAATGGCGCCCGGTGAAAAGTTTTCTAGCACCACGTCGCAGGATTTTATTAATTCTTTAATAAGTTCCAGTCCTTTCGGATTACGAATATCAACACAAACACTTTTTTTACCGCGGTTTTGCTGAATGTAATAACCACTGCGCCCGTCTCGACGGTAGGGCAACATATGTGTTGGATCACCCGCCGGCATCAATTCAACCTTAATCACCTCCGCGCCCATTTCAGCCATCAGGCGAGTCGTCGTGGGTCCCGCTAAAAACTGGGTAAAATCCAGTATTCGGTAACCTTCCATGATGTGCGTGGGTTCCATATTTAACACTCCTACTGCTGTAAATGATTTATATCGCTGTCTCTATCTCAAATTGCTTTTGAGAACAGTATTTTTCTGCGTGTCCAATCCTGCACTTGCTCTGCTGGACACAGTAAATATTTTTTAAGTATTTCTTCGTTGTGCTCACCCAGTAAGGGTGCCTGAATATCTTCATCTACTTCGTATTTTGAAAAGCGCAGTGGCATACCCGGTATTTGAAACTCCCCAAGAATGCGATCATTAATAGTGCGTACCGTACCGCGCTCTACCATATGCGGGTGGGCCATAGCCTCGGGTACGGTGAGAATCGGTGCGCAGGGAATACGCGCTTTCTCCAGTAGCGCCAGAGCAGACTCATCGCTGTCCTGAGCCTGTAACCAGGTCTCGATAATTTTTACCATTTCGGCATGGTTTTCCATGCGCGCCTCGTTATCAACGAAGCCGGGGTCTTCAATCAAATCATCCCTACCCATAGCCTTACACAAAGGAGCCCATTGATGAAGTAGCGCTAGAATCATCAAATGCCCATCCTTCGACTTAAAAATACCAGACGGCCCTATCGCGTAGTGATGAGAACCATTCCGCTGAGGAACTAACTTTCCACCGCTGGCAGAGTAGCCCTGTATGCTCACCTCGTGATGATGAAAATACGTGTCGAGCAGGGAGATGTCCAAAAGTTGTCCGCCGCCGCCATTGCGCTCTCTTTCTAACAAAGCGTAGCCAATGGCTGTCATCGCGTGAACCCCGGTACCCATGTCACCAAAGGCCAGCATCGGCAAGGATGGCGCACGATCAATCTCACCGATTAGGTCAGTCACTGCGGCATAGGCCTGGGCGATATAATCAAAACCAGGGTAAGCCGCCAGCTCTCCCTCCTGCCCAAAGGCTGAAATAGAGCACATAATAATATTGGGGTTGAGTTCTTTAACCACGTCCCAGCTCAAACCCAAACGTCCAACCACCCCGGGTGCGAAGTTTTCGATAAACACATCGCAATGCTTAATCAGCGATTTAATAATATCCAGACCCTCAGGGCTTTTGGGGTCGAGACAGACACTTTTTTTACCCCGACTCTGCTGAATGAAATAGGCACTACGCCCATCCTTGCAATAGGGAAAGTTTCGAACCGGCTCACCATGGGGACCAATTTCAAGCTTGATCACTTCGGCGCCCATTTGCGCCATTAAATTAGTCGCTGCGGGGCCTGCGAGGTACTGGGTAATATCGAGGACTTTATAGCCATCGAGTACGTGTTTAGGAGTCATCGTCGTTATTCTCTAATATTTAAATTCAAAACTCATTAATGCTGAGCGCTCACCAGCACCCCGGCCTCTTCGAGAATATCCACCTGGTTTGCGTCGTAGCCCAGGCACTCGCTTAATATCTCGCGGTTTTGCTCGCCAAGAAAAGGCGCTTCCAGAGGCAAGTAGTCGGGATGATTAGAAAACCTCAAAGGTACGCCAGGAATATCAAACTCGCCAATCATGCGGTCGGATATTTTGCGAACCGTGCCACGTTGGCGAAGGTGAGGATGATCAATGGCCTGGGGAACGGTGAGAATTGGAGCCACCGGCACACGCACATCCTGTAAGGCAGAAATAGCCGCTTCGTCATTGGGAAAAGTCTGGAGCCATGCTTCGATAATGCCAATCAACTCCTGCTGATTCTCCACTCGCGTCTCGTTACTAACAAAACGCGGGTCCTCGATTAAATCTTCCCGCCCCATGGTTTTACACAATACCGGCCACTGGTGCAGTAAAGCGAGGATCATGATGTAACCATCAGGGCCCTTGAATATGCCGGTAGGACTCACCGCGTAGTGATGAGAGCCCGAGCGCCGGGGCACAATGGCTCCATCGCTCGCCGAATACGCCTGCACATTGACTTCGTGCTGATGGAAATAGCAATCGAGCAGCGAAATATCCAGATGCTGCCCGACACCCGTGCGATGCACGTCGAGCAAGGCGTACCCAAGAGCCCCCGCGGCATGTACTCCCGTGGTCACATCACCAATCGCTAGCATCGGTAGGCTCGGTGGTCGGTCCGGCTCGCCAATCACATCGGTAACGCCCGCGTAAGCCTGGGCAATATAATCAAAACCCGGCAGATGGCTTAACGGACCAGTCTGCCCGAAGGCGGAAATAGAGCACATCACCAGCTTAGGATTAAGCTTGCGCACCACCTCCCAGTCAAAACCAAGACGCTTAATGACGCCAGGCGCGTAGTTCTCGATCAAGACATCACACTCTTTAATCAGATCGAGAATAAGCGCTTTGCTCTTTTCATTTTTAAGATCGATACACAAACTTTTCTTACCGCGATTTTGCTGTACAAAATACGCGCTACGTTTGTTCTTTCGATAGGGAAAGGCCCGACTGGGGTCACCATAGGGTGCCATTTCCACCTTGATAATATCGGCACCCATCTCGGCCATCAGCCGTGTAGCGCTGGGACCTGCCAGGTATTGAGTAAAATCTATAACGCGATAACCGTCGAGAATTGGTTTTGAAGACATGAGTTAGCTCGATTTTTTAAGTTCTTTTAGTTTCTTAACTTTTACTTACAACACACTGTTTATTATTGGTTATTTTATCGAATAATCCATAGGCTTTCCATTGCCGGCCGGGCACTTCAAATACCACATCGACAAGATAGACCAAGCCACGGTGTACCAACGATATTAAACGGGTATGGGCTCGCTACCCAGCACGTCATCGTCGGCCATAGCTTGAATCTCTGCCTCAGAATATCCCACGCTAGCCAATACTTCAGCGTTGTGTTCACCCAAAAACCCGGCCTGCAAATCCAGAAACTCCGGATACTGGGAAAACCTCAGCGGCATCCCCGGAACCTTGAGATCACCAAAGGATCTATCGGTGACAGTGCGCACGGTCTGACGCTCAATCAGGTGCGGATGAGACATCGCCTCGGGCACACTCAACACCGGTGCCACGGGCACATGGCCTTCCTGTAATAAACGCACCGCTTCATCGTCGCTTTCGGTAGTTTGCAGCCAACCCTCGATGGCATCAATCAATACCTTATTGTGCTCAACCCGGCCAGCGTTATCGGCAAAACGAGGATCCGTTGAGAATTCTGGTTTACCAATAATTTTCAGTAGATTCTCCCACTGATTGCCGATAGCAATAATCACCAGGTATTTCTCCTTGCCTTTAAACATACCCAGGGGCGCGACCGCGAAGTGCTGGGAACCCGACCGATGGGGTACTAGCTCGCCATTGGTACCATCGTAGCCCTGTACATTAATTTCGTGGCAGTGGAACAAACAATCGAGCAAGGCGATATCGAGGTACTGACCACCGCCGCCCTTCTCGCGATGAAACAACGCCGCCGTAATCGCGCCATAGGCGTGGGCACCAGTAGACACATCACCCAGACCCAAACCGGCAAAATAAGGTGAACCATGTTCCTCGCCGATCATATCGATCACCCCGGCGTAAGCCTGGGCGATGTAGTCAAAGCCTGGCAAGTTCGATAGCGGTCCACTCTGACCAAATGCTGAAATTGAACACATAACCACATTGGGGTTAATCGCCTTAAGCGTTTCGTAATCAATATTAAGGCGCTTCATGACACCGGGAGTGAAGTTCTCCACCACCACGTCCACGTCCTTAACCAGTTTGTAGATAGCCTCCTGGGCACGGGGATCACGGAGATTCATGCAAATGGACTTCTTGCCCCGGTTTTGCTGAATATAATAGCCGCTACGACCATCTTTAAGTGCAGGCATAAAGCGCACCATATCCCCTACCGGGGTCGCCTCTACCTTAATAACATCCGCACCGGTTTCCGCCATCAGCCGTGTGCAGGTAGGTCCCGCCAACACATGGGTAAAATCCAGTACTTTGACCCCTTCCAGAACGTGAACTCTAGACATCTAACTTCTCCCCTTTAGTTATAAATACTCTTTTATTCTCTAATAACACGCGAGATTTCTACTACTACAGATCGCTGTCCAACTGGGTCTTGCTGCCCAGAACATAGTGACCACTACCCCGCCAACTCGTGAAAATAAGAGGACGAATGCTAAGGCTTCCAGTGGCAAACAGCAATTGCTTATAATTCATGTGGTCAATATCTTAATCTCGGGTTCTATGGGGCATCTTCTAAACCTGGGGCACCGAGTGCTACACTGCGCCGCGAAATCTTTTAGCT
>JAUUYV010000287.1 GCA_030590275.1 Porticoccaceae bacterium | reverse complement strand
CGATGTAAGAATTGGGCAGGTATTAGGCGGGAATTACTTAGATAGTATGTATGAGGGTCTGGATCCGGAATGTGTTGATACATGATTTTACTAAGCTCCCAGAGTGCGCGATTGTACGATGAACGAGATTGCAGGTTATTTTGATCTTTATTACTCTACGGTGAGCCGAGTGATTAAAAAAGCAGGTAGGAAGAAGTGTGATTGCAAGACCTGACTCCATTGTCACGGCTATCTGCTGTCCTTGCAGGATTAGAGCGATCGTATTATCGGTTTACTATACCGCTATTTGTTTCAGCTTTAGCATTGCTGGTATTAGTTGTGGCTTATGTTTCAAACAACACCTAACAAGGTGCAGCACAAAGCAGCTTTGCCACTCGGACGCTCTCTACATTCGCGCCCGTGTGCACGGTGCTAGATTCCTGGAGCAAGAATGTCAGATATTTCAAAAAGTGTAATCGGATCATTAATAAGCGCAGTTCTTATTGCTGTTTTATTTAGCTTGTGGAACGATTATTTTTATAAAAAGGATCAGCTTACTGGAAGGTGGAATTGGAGACCACCGAATCATCATACAATAAATATCTTGGGTTGAAGACTAGTTACGAATTTATTGTTGGCCAAAAAGGTCATATGCTAGATGGCACAGGAGAAAAAATATCAGAAGATTCCGAAAATGAAATAATTGAATATGATGCTGATAAACGTACACACTTGAACTTCGATGGTGTTTTAACATACCGTGTGTTCTCCAGAAACACGGTTGATATAACGTATAAGGAAAGCGGTAGGAAAAGGCCTAACTCAACAATTTTGAACCTTGTTGTCGAATCTAACGATAGACTGTCTGGTACATTTATTTCTTCAATCGCATCATCTAAAGGAAAGGCTATATTTACCAGAATGAACGGAATCTAACGAGCGACAGTCATTAAAAGAGACGCTTGTCTCCTAAGGCACTTTTCGCCTGGGTTAGGACTTTAGAGCCTCCAATACTGACCTGACTCATCCCTCAAAAAGCACTTTAATCCGCCGCTGAATATCATCTGCTGCCGCTTTTGGCGTATCAAAACCATGATGATCCCGAATCGGCCGGCCCACCACAATATAATCCGCTCCATTTAGAAAAGCCTCTTCCACATCTACGGTACGTTTTTGGTCATCGGTATTTTTTACCGGGCGAATACCGGGGGTGATAACAATCAGTTTATTGTCGATATTTTTTCTCAGCTCTGGGGCTTCGATACCTGAAGAGATCACTCCATCGCAACCGGATTCCAGGGCGCGGCGAGCGCGGGATAAAACCACGTCTTTCACATCGACTTTAAAACCCAGGTCGTCCATATCGCCCTGATCCAGACTGGTTAATGCGGTTACCGCCAGTATCTTGAGTTCACCCTTTTCCTCGGCAGCGGCTTTAAGGATGGCATCGTTGCCGTGAACGGTGGCAAAGGTGGCGCCGTAACGGCTAATTTGTTTGACCGCCGAGCGCACGGTTTGGGGGACATCGAAAAACTTTAAATCGATAAATACCTTTTTGCCTTTGGCGATTAGCCATTCCACCAGTTCGAAATAACCCCCCGCCATGCACAGCTCTAGACCGAGCTTATAAAAGGTGATGCTATCGCCAAGCTCCTCGACCAGGGTGCGGGCTGCCTCGGCACTGGGAACATCCAGGGCAAAAATCAGCCGATCCTGTGGAGAAATGTCTTTATCGGAAAGAAGGTTGGTGCTGGTCTGGGTCATGGTGTCGAGCTTGCTCCGGGGATTGACTAAGGTCGAATGTGAGAGTGGTGTACGCCTTTGTGTGCGCAAATATTATAGGCTCTCGGGTAGACCCTCGACCGCAACCATTTGTGAATTGGCGGTGCGATTGCGCAGGGTTCGCGCCTCTCGGTATTCGTCGGAATTGTGCCAGTCCAGGGCGCGCTGGAAGCTGGGGAATTTCAAAATCACCAGACGGTTCGGCTGCCAGTCGCCTTCCATGTTTGCCGTGGTTCCGCCTCTGGCCAGGTAAACTCCTCCGTAGGTGGCGATGGAGGGAGGTGCCAGTTGCTTGTAGCGTTCGTATTCTTCTGGTTCGGTGACTTCGACATCAACTACTACGTAGCCGGGGTTTTGCGGCTTTTCCGGTGGAGAGTCTGACATGGGAACCGTTCCTTCTTTATTGTGTTGCGGAGTGTAGTGTTTATCGCCATCGCAGGTAGAGATACCTTGTCGATTGTACTCCCCTTGGCTACCATTGGCGGCCCTTTTAACATGGCGGCGTATACCCATGTCCCTGTTTGATTTTGCCGACAATCGCGAAGGTTACTACGGTGACTACGGCGGCTGTTTTTTGCCGGAAATTCTGACCACAACGATCCAGGAGTTGCGGGAGTGCTTTGACGAGTGCAAGAACGATCCCATGTTTTGGCAGGAGTTTGTCGAGCTACTGCAAAGTTATTCCGGTAGACCAACGCCCATCACCTATTTAGAGAACCTGTCCAAACATCTGGGCGGTGCGCAAATCTACGCCAAGCGCGAGGATTTAAACCACACCGGCTCCCACAAAATCAATAATGTGATGGGGCAGGGGCTGCTCGCCAAACGGCTGGGTAAAACCCGAGTTATTGCCGAGACCGGTGCGGGTCAGCACGGCTTTGCTACCGCAACCATGGCTGCCCGCTTTGGTTTTGACTGCAAGATTTATATGGGTGCGGTCGATGTGGCTCGCCAGCGTCCCAATGTGTTCTGGATGGAAAACCTGGGCGCCGATGTGGTGGCTGTGCAGGACGGGCAGCGTACCCTCAAAGATGCGATTAATGAATGCCTGCGCGACTGGGTCACCAATATGGCCGATACCCACTATGTGCTGGGTACCGCCTGTGGGCCGCATCCCTTCCCCGAGATGGTGAGTTACTTTCAATCCATTATCGGTCACGAAGCGCGCGAGCAAATTGTTGCCCAGGTGGGGCGCTTGCCGGATAAGGTTTATGCCTGTGTCGGTGGTGGCTCTAATGCCATCGGTATTTTTCAGGGTTTTCTCGATGATGCCGAGGTCGAACTGGTGGCCTGCGAAGCCGGCGGTTACGGGCCAGGGCCGGGGCAGCACGCTTCGCGTCTGGCCTATAAAGATGCCAGCGTTGGGGTGGCTCAGGGTTATAAAACCTACTTTTTGCAAAACGATGACGGCAATATGCTGGAGACCCATTCCATTGCAGCGGGTCTCGATTACATTGGGGTTAACCCGATTCT
>JAUUYV010000250.1 GCA_030590275.1 Porticoccaceae bacterium | reverse complement strand
TATTGACCCTGTGTGCTGTTGATATAAATCAAATGATTCTGTGGCAAGTGAAACACAGGATAAAAAACTAGCTACAGGCAGTGAACCGCCAATTTTGTTCTGGTATACTCCCGCGCCATTACGTATTGAGACGCTGGCAGTTAGCGGCAATCCTGACCAGGATTCGCCCCTCAAGCTGTCCCCGACATTATATTTACCGGCTTTTGCTAGCCGGGGTAGCGCGCGCCATCAGACGTTTAATGTGTGGCAAACAAATCACTAAAAACGGAGAACGAAAGGACAATGGTATCTAGAGCTAATAGGCTTGTCCTGGGTACGCTTGGCATGTTGGTGGGTTTTGGTGCCCATGCTAGCGGCGGTGGGGCTGAGCGACCTGAAGGTTGGAGCCTCCTCAACTTGACCAAAGGTGTGACTGGCGTCAGTCGTGACATTTACGATTTGCACATGCTGATTCTCTGGGTCTGTGTGGCGATTGGCGTGGTGGTCTTCGGCATCATGTTTTACAGCATGTATGCCCACCGCAAATCTAGCGGACGTGAGCCGGCAAATTTTCACGAAAGCACCACGGTAGAAATGATCTGGACTATTATCCCGGCGCTGATTTTGATTGTGATAGCCATCCCCTCTACCACAGCGTTAAAGAATTTATACGATACCAGTGAAGCGGATATCGATATCAAGATCACGGCTTACCAGTGGAAGTGGCAGTACGAATATCTTGGTGAAGGTGTCGAATACATGAGCCAACTGGCTACCTCCCAGGCGGCTATCTACGGTAAAGCACCAAAAAGCGAATTCTATCTTGAAGAAGTGGACAAGCCGGTAGTGATTCCGGTGGGTAAGAAGGTTCGCTTTCTTATTACCGCAAAAGACGTGATCCACTCCTGGTGGGTGCCAGAGCTTGGCGTTAAGAAGGACGCAATCCCCGGTTTTATTAACGAAACCTGGGCGCGCGTTGACGAGCCGGGTATTTATCGAGGTCGCTGCGCTGAACTGTGTGGTAAAGACCACGCGTTCATGCCGATTGTTGTTCATGCGGTTGAGCAGGAAGAATATGACGCCTGGCTGGCTGAACAAAAAGCTCAGGTTGCTGCTCAGGCGGAGATTACCAAGCAGCAATTTAGCTACGAAGATTTGATGGTTAAGGGTGAAGAGTCTTATAACCGTTCTTGCGCCAGTTGTCATGGAACGGGTGGTCAGGGTATTCCCGGTGCCTTCCCGGCACTCAAAGACAGTGCCGTAGCGCTTGGCCCTGTAGCTGAGCACCTGGATATGGTCATTAACGGCAGTCCAGGCAATGCTGCGATGCAGGCCTTCGGAGGACAATTATCCGAAGTCGATATTGCAGCTATTATCACCTATGAGCGTAATGCCTGGGGTAATGTGCCGGAGGCCGACAAAATGGTGCAGCCGGTAGATGTTCTTAAATTTAAGCAAGGCCAATAAGGGAGAAATTAGTTATGGCTCACGGTCCCGCTAAAGGTATTGGTCGCTGGCTTTTTGCCACTAACCACAAAGATATCGGTACGATGTATTTATGGTTTGCCTTCAGTATGTTTTTTCTTGGCGGTATTTTTGCCATGGTGATTCGCGCTGAATTGTTTGAACCGGGCATGCAAATTGTTAAGCCAGAATTTTTTAACCAGATGACCACCATGCACGGGCTGGTTATGGTGTTTGGTGCCATTATGCCAGTGTTTGTGGGTCTGGCTAACTGGTTGATCCCCATGCAGATCGGGGCGCCCGATATGGCTCTGCCACGCATGAACAACCTGAGTTTCTGGATCTTGCCCTTCGGCTTTACGTTGTTGGCCTCGACTCTGTTTATGGAAGGTGGAGCTCCTAACTTTGGTTGGACCTTCTATGCGCCCCTGTCGACTACTTACGCACCCCCAACGGTAAACTTCTTTATTTTCGGCGTTCATATTATTGGTGCTTCTTCGATTATGGGCTCTATCAATATTATCGCAACGATACTTAACCTGCGTGCGCCGGGCATGACCCTGATGAAAATGCCCCTGTTTGCCTGGACCTGGCTGATAACGGCATTTCTGTTGATTGCGGTGATGCCAGTTCTGGCGGGCGCGGTAACCATGATGTTAATGGACATCAATTTTGGTACTAGCTTCTTTAATGCGGCTGGCGGCGGTGATCCGGTATTGTTCCAGCATGTATTCTGGTTTTTCGGGCATCCCGAGGTTTACATTATTATTATTCCAGCCTTTGGTGTGGTGTCGGCGATTATTCCTACTTTTAGCCGAAAGCCACTGTTTGGTTACTCATCAATGGTCTACGCTACAGCGGCGATTGCTATTTTGTCCTTCGTGGTTTGGGCTCATCATATGTTTACCGTGGGTATGCCCCTGGCGGGCGAGTTGTACTTTATGTACGCAACCATGTTGATCGCGGTGCCCACTGGAGTGAAGGTGTTTAACTGGATCACCACCATGTTCCGTGGCTCTATTACCTACGAAACTCCGATGTTGTTTGCAATAGCCTTTATCATTTTGTTTACCCTCGGTGGTTTTACGGGTTTGATGATGGCTATCGCCCCGGTGGATATTCAGTATCACGATAGCTACTTTATCGTGGCGCACTTTCACTATGTGATGGTGGCGGGCGCGGTATTTTCGGCAACCGCAGCCATTTACTACTGGCTGCCGAAGTGGTGTGGCCGCATGTACAACGAAGCTCTGGGTAAAACTCAGTTCTGGATCTCGTTTGTCGCCTTCAATATCACTTTTTTCCCTCAACACTTTCTGGGTTTAGCCGGTATGCCCCGTCGTTACGCAGATTACTCTCTGCAATTTGCGGACTGGAATATGGTATCGAGTATCGGTGCTTTTATGTACGGCGCGGCCCAGTTGTTACTACTTTACAATGTGATAAACACGATTGTAGCAGGTAAGAAAATTGATGATCCTAAGGTCTGGGAAGGTGCGGAAGGTCTCGAGTGGACATTACCTACGCCAGCTCCATACCACACTTTCACGACCCCTCCGGATGTTAAGTAAGGGGTTTTATGGTGGCTAGCCCGGTCAGGAAAACTGCTCTGTGGTTGTTTTTTGGCGGGATTGGAATGTTTGGCTTTGCGTTATTTATAATGCCGCCTTTATACGACGTATTTTGTGATATCACCGGGATAGGCGGAAAGACAGCGGGTCGCTATGAAGCCCAGCAAAACACGGTGGATAAAGAGCGAGTTGTTAAAGTGCAGTTCGTAGCGACCAACAACGGTGCGATGCCCTGGCAGTTTAAGCCTCTTGTCCATGAAATTGAGGTGCACCCAGGAGAGCCGCATGAAGTTGAGTTTTATGCGCGCAATACTAGCCGTCGGGATATGGTGGCACAGGCAATCCCCAGCGTAACACCGGCTAGTGCAGCGAAGTTTTTGCATAAAACAGAGTGCTTTTGTTTTAACCAGCAAGCGCTAAAAGCCGGTGAAGACGCTAACTTGCCCCTGGTGTTTTTTGTTGATGCAGAACTACCCAGGACAGTGAATACGATAACTTTATCTTATACGCTGTTCGACGTTACTGAAAAAAAGCCGGAAGCTCTGGCTAATTTACGTTAGATCCAATCGAATTAATTACCGCGTCAGGCGGTCTGTAAGGAGACTAAAATTATGGCATCTGAGAATAGCTACTATATTCCCGAGCAAAGTCGACTTCCCGTAGCTGTCGCCGCTTCGCTGGGAACTATGGCCCTGGGTGCGGGGCTAGCGGTACAGGGAAAAACGTCTCTTGTTTTAATGATTGGTTTCCTGGCTCTCTCAGTTTTTTTGTTCGCCTGGTTCAGTCTGGTGATCAAGGAGAATATGGAGGGCTTACCCAGTGCGCAGGTGAAGCGCTCCTATGCCTATGGCATGGGCTGGTTTATTTTCTCCGAAGTGATGTTTTTTGCGGTCTTTTTTGGTTCTTTGTTTTACGTGCGAGTATTCGCGGTGTC
>JAUUYV010000060.1 GCA_030590275.1 Porticoccaceae bacterium | reverse complement strand
CTGCTCTTATTAGGAAAAGGTGTTGGTGTTGTCGATTATCAGGATGCCGTTATCGGCCCCATTACCTACGATCTTGTATCTTTGTTGCGAGATTGTTATATCCATTTGCCTGCACAGAGCATTGATAGTTATCTTGCTGAGTACATGGCTCTTACTTCTGCCAATCAGGTGAAGGCGGGGGGTGGTGTCCTGGAACCGTTGCCGGACTTAAGTTCGTTTCGGCGCTGGTTTGACTTGATGGGTCTGCAGCGGCATATCAAAGTGCTGGGTATTTTTGCTCGTCTGTATTTGCGGGATAAAAAACCACGTTATCTCAAGGAGCTACCGCTGTTTATCCGCTATGTAATGGAGGTTGCAGAGCTCTACCCGGAAACGCAGCCCTTTAGGCAATGGTTTTGCGAGCAAGTGTTACCCGTTTTGCCGCAGCAGGACTGGTATGCCCCCTGGGAGAAAGCGGGAGAACGAGAGTGAAAGCGATGATTCTGGCGGCGGGATACGGCAAGCGCTTACGTCCTTTGACGGACAAAATGCCCAAACCCATGGTGCCGGTTAATGGGAAGCCGCTGCTTCAATATCATTTAGAGCATCTTGCAGCGGCGGATATTCGTGACCTGGTCATAAACACATCCTGGTTGGGCGGACAAATAGAAGAATACTTTGGTGATGGGAGCCATTATGGCGTTACTATCGAGTGGTCTCGTGAAGCAGAGCCACTGGAAACCGGAGGAGGGATTTATCAGGCTCTACCGCTCTTGGGGAGTGAGCCGTTTGTGCTGCTGAACGGAGATATCTGGAGCGATTATTCTTTTGGCCGACTGTCTGGTTTTGTGCTGGGTGATGATTGCGATGCTCATCTGGTTTTAGTGCCAAACCCCGAACACCATATGGAAGGGGATTATGCTATCGGCATGGATGAGCGAGTGGAGTCACTTAGGGGCGCTGGGTCGTCTTACACCTTTAGTGGCATCAGTGTGATAGCTCCGGCAATGATAAAAGCGCATAAGTCGTCATCTCGGGCTTTTCCCTTGCGTGACGTGCTCCAGCAGTCGATAGATAAAGGCCGAGTGACGGCTGAAGTATTTCATGGTTATTGGTGTGATGCCGGAACGCCTGGGCGACTTCACCAGCTAAGGCGAAGAGTTTTATGATTTGTCTGTCCTGGTTGGCATTGCGCCAGGGTATCTATCGCGAGAATCACTTATTATTTGAATCCGGTATGTGTTCCAGTGCGATCTCTATAAATTAAGTTCAAGCGCAAATTAAGCTCAACCACCGGGTGTTTTGGTTATACAATGTGCGCGGTTTTTATACAGACTTAAATTTCAGGCGCATTTATGCGCATTTTAGCGAGATAGTTATGTTTTCCTCTCTGGATATGCTCCACCCCGATCCCATTTTGGGCTTGATGGCGGAATTCAGGAATGACCCTAATCCAAAGAAAGTCGATCTTGGTGTAGGAGTGTACAAAAATGAAGATGGGGTAACGCCCATCATGGCGGCTGTTAAAGTGGCGGAGCAGCGGGTTGCTGCTGGAGAAGAAACTAAAAGCTACATTGGCCCCGCAGGAATGCCGGAATTTAATGAGGCGGCTAAAGCGCTCATTTTTGGGAGGCAGCACCCAGCCTTGCTGGCTAAAAGGGTAGAGACCGTACTAACGCCAGGGGGATGTGGTGCGCTTCGAATAGGTGCTGAACTACTGACGAGAATTGGGCCGGATACTAAAATTTGGGTTAGCGATCCGACCTGGGCTAACCATACCCCGCTATTGGGTAACGCCGGTCTTAAAATCGAGCAGTACCCCTATTATGATAGCGCCACTAACGCACTTAAATTCGATGCGATGATGGCTGCTCTAGAGCAGACTGGAGCAGCTGACGTTGTGCTCTTGCACGGTTGTTGTCATAACCCTTCAGGCGTGGATCTAAACCCGGATCAGTGGTGTGCGATCGCTGGGTTGGCAGAGAAGAAAGGATTTTTGCCGTTTATTGACCTGGCTTACCAGGGGCTCGGGACTGGGTTGGAGGACGATGCTTATGGCGTTCGCGTGCTGGCGGAACGTTTGCCCGAACTAATGGTGGCTAGCTCCTGTTCCAAGAATTTTGGTTTGTACCGGGAGCGGGTTGGTAGTCTGTCGCTATTGAGTGAAACCAGTGCCAGTGGAAACATAGCGATAAGTCACGTTAATAATATTGTGCGTGGCATCTATTCCATGCCGCCTTCACACGGCGGAGCCATAGTGGCTGAAATCCTCGGCGATGTCGGTTTGCGTGCCAGTTGGGAGGAAGAGCTGGATACGATGCGAAATCGTATTAACGATACACGACGCCTATTGGCGACCAGATTACGCGATCGGGGTGTGGGGAAAGATTTTTCTTTTCTTGAGAGGCAGAAAGGTATGTTCTCATTTCTTGGTATTTCCAAAGGCGATATCGAACAACTGAAAAGGGATTACAGTATTTATATTGTAGATTCTAGTCGTACTAATGTAGTTGGCGTCACGCCTGGTAATGTTGATTACGTTGTAGACGCGCTTGCTCAAGTGTTGAAGTAGGAAATAATAAAGAAGATTAAAATGGAAGTTATTTGAGTAGATTGTGTAGTTATAAAAAAATTGTGCATCATGCAGGTTTTTAATGCTTTTTAATTCTTACGTCTTTATCTTACTATTTTTGCCATTAAGCCTCGCTCTTTTTTATGGTCTTCGCCAAAAAAATCATGAGTGGGCTCTTTCATCGTTAGTGCTCACCTCACTTTTTTTCTACGGATGGTGGAATCCTCCCTACGTGATCATTATTGTGTGTTCGATGGTGATTAACTATGGTGTCGGGAGGTTGCTCAGCGGGGAGAGTGCTGCAAACGTACGAAAATTAATTTTGGTGTTGGGCGTGTCAGGTAATTTAGCTTTGCTAATTTATTATAAATACGTCGATTTTTTTATTGGCACTATTAATGGGATAACAGGGAGTGAACTTGCAACCCTGAATATATTTTTACCTCTGGCAATATCATTTTTTACTTTTCAGCAAGTTGCATACCTCATGGATGCTTATCGCGGAGAAGCCAGGGAATACAACTTTTTGCACTATTGTCTTTTTGTTACTTTTTTCCCTCAGCTTATCGCTGGCCCAATTGTTCATCATAAAGAGATGTTGCCCCAATTTATGGGGAAGTCATCATTGAACCTTGTAGAAAACCTGGGGGTGGGCTTTACCATCTTCTTTATGGGTTTGTTTAAAAAGGTTTATATAGCGGACAATATATCGGTTTATGCTACCCCAGTATTCAAGGCTGCAGACAGCGGTGTGGCAGTCACCTTTTTCGAGGCATGGGGTGGGGCTTTAAGCTATACCTTACAGCTATATTTTGATTTTTCGGGGTATTCTGACATGGCGCTTGGTTTGGCGAGAATGTTTGGTGTGGTATTACCACTTAATTTTTTCTCTCCTTATAAATCCAGAAATATCATTGAGTTCTGGCGTCGTTGGCACATGACTTTGTCTCGGTTTCTCCGAGATTATTTGTATATATCCCTGGGCGGAAACCGGAAGGGATTGGTCGCTCGTTATAGGAATTTATTTCTTACCATGTTAGTTGGCGGTCTATGGCACGGGGCGGCCTGGACTTTCGTTTTCTGGGGTGCGCTGCATGGGGTTTATTTGATGATTTGCCACACCTGGGTGGCCTTGACTCGCCCCTTACATAACAATGCTGTTTTCGACAGGATGACTAAGCCCTTTTCTTATGCACTTACCTTTTTAGCGGTAGTTGTTGGCTGGGTGTTTTTTCGGGCAGAGACTTTCGCCGGAGCTTTAACAATTTTGGAGGGAATGGCGGGGCTTAATGGTATCGTTGTCCATCCCGAGTCTGAGCAACTGGCAAGCTTGATTACGCAGCTGGGTATCAATGTTGAGCTTAGTTCTTACGCTACTCGTTTTGTAGAAGAAAGTACTGCTCGCTGGATCGCGGTGTCATTATTTGTTGTATGGTTTATGCCAAATACGCCTCAATGGATGTCACGTATTAAGGTTTGTCTAGACGAGCAAGGGATGTTGGAAAATTGCAAGACCAGGATTTTATGGCAGCCGAACTTGCGTTGGGCTATTGCGGTTACTTTTCTTGCGAGTGTTGCCTTATTGAACTTGAATGAAGTCAGCGAATTCCTATATTTTCAATTTTAGTTCGAGGAGCCCATGGCCATCTTATGATCGCGCAATTTTGGGTTCGGTGTATTCGACTTAGGTGTCGTCTCCTTGCGCTGGTAAGTGGTGAATCGGGTTTTCATGATAGTTGGGTGGAGCGTACTCTGGGACGTACCTGGAGCATAAGGGTTTATTGGCGTTTTGAATCTGATAACCTTAAATCACAGTATGCACCGGAAAGTTTTGCTCAGAGGTTCCCAAAATAAAATGTATAAACGTTATTTAATATTTTTGGTGACACTGTTATTTTTAGCATTGTCAGGGGTTCTGGTTTTCAATTTAATTGTTGACCCTCTTGATGTGTACCGTTTGGTCAAAAAGAAAGGTTTTAATGAGTATAAATCCAGGTTGACCTCGCGTACCCGCCTTGCCAGACCTCTTCAGATAAAAAATCGTCAGCCCGTCCGGCTTGCTTTTGGTTCATCTCGAACTGAAATAGGAATTCCCGTTTATGGTACTGCGTGGGACGATATGGGTGAGATTGCCATTAATGCGGCGGTCAGTGGAGCAGATATCACAACGGTAAAACACCTTTTTTCCCATGCCATTCAAACGACGCCAGTAAAAAATGTTGTCATTGGCCTTGATTTTTTTATGTTTAATGCGGTTAACCAGAGAAAGTATCCGTATCCGGAGCTATTAGCTAGTGATTCCAGCAAGACTAAGCGCTTGTATCATGGTCTTCTTCTAACTCTTTTTTCTCCGGAATTGTTTGGGATTAGTGTTAAAACACTGCGTAAGCAGCGGCCCCAGGATAATAAATATCTTCCAACTGGGCAAGTGAATAACGTTAGGGAAATTACAAAAAGGCTTGGAGATGGTTATCTTAGGGGCTTTGAGAAATTTGAGGTCGGACTTACTAAAAAAGGTTGGACTGAATGTAAAGATAACCTGTTCGTTTATGAGAATAAAGAATGGAACTCTATGGCTTCATTTACTCAGATTTTGCGAGAGGCCAAGGCTAAAAATATCGACCTGACCTTATTTGTTTCTCCTGTCCACGCTCGATTGCTGGAGACTCTGGATGCAGGAGGTTTATGGGAAGAATACGAAACATGGAAAAGGGACCTGGTTAGAATTATGGAAACTATAAACAATGAGTTGCAAGGAAGGAATGTCGCGTTGTGGGACTTTAGTGGATACCATGATTTTAGTGTAGAGCGCTTACCGGAGGCAGATGGTGTAGCGATGAAATGGTTCATCGATTCGTCACATTATAACGACGATCTGGGTAGGCTGATGCTGAACATCATGTATGGTGAAGAAGGTTATAGCACGGACTTTGCTTTAAAGTTGTCGAGTGAAAATGTTGTCCATAGAAACAGCTTTATCAGGGAGCGGCAAAAGCAATATCGAAACGAACATCTTGTTCAATATAAAGAATTTAAGCGTCGAGCCCAAACGCTACTGAGTGAAAAGCGGGAGAACGGGAGTGATTGTTCTAGTGGTTTGTTTTAGGTCTGAGCATAGAGCGATCCTAATGGTTGAGGCAAAAGAGTGAGATTGTTATTAATGTTAAGAGATTTGGTGAGGAGATACAGGTTTTATATCGAGGGTGATAAAAACCTTCTCGAGATCGCGCCCTGTGCCAGGAAAGCATTAAAAGATTGTGTGATAAAGCTTAGGGGGAAAAATAATCGGCTGATTATTATGGCAGGAGCGCAGGTAGGGCATACTCAAATACGCCTGGATGGGGAAGGGAATACGGTCATTATTCGCGAAAATTGTCATTACAGAAGCGGCAAAATTTATTGTAAGGAGGGCGTTAACATGACGGTGAACATAGGAGCAGGCACGACCGTAGAGGGCGCTTATATTTACGCAGATGAAGGCGCCGATATTACGATTGGTGACGACTGTATGCTTTCGACGGATCTGATGATTCGTACGGGTGATAAACATTCAATGCTAGATTTAGCCACAGGGGAGCGAACTAACCCTTCTAGCAGTATTGTTGTTGGTGATCACGTCTGGATAGCCCGTAGTGCAACGGTATTGAAGGGTGTCACCATTGATTCGGGGTCTGTCGTTGCGGCTCATACGGTGGTAGCGAAATCAACTACTGAAAATAATGTTTGTGTTGCGGGGAACCCCGGGCGAGAAGTCAAAAAAGGTATTGCCTGGAGCAGGGCAAGGTTGTGAATTGATTTTTCTAATGCAAGCTATCGGTGCATTTGGTTTCTTCTAAATAATACAAGATCAGTAGTGCTGTTGTGAGAGCCAGGGTTATTTGTCTCCATGCCTGTCTATCTGGTGAAGACCTCCCGTACATTAATGCTACGCATAAACAATGCTTAACCTGCCTGGTCTTAAGAATATCGAGAGTGCCAGAGCCAGGAAGTGGCTCTGGCGGGTGCGTTAGCCCCTTAATAACTCGATATATTAAGTGTGACAACTTCCGACTATTTTGCCGCTACGGTAATACCGCCGTGGTTTTTTCTTAGCTCTGTTTTCAGGACTTTTCCAGCACCGGATTTGGGTAGCTCATCGATAAAAAATACAGTTTTAGGTACCTTAAAGCGAGCCAGCCGCTGATTACAGAATTCGATTAACTCTTTTTCTGTCATAGTGCTGCCTTCCTTGAGCACGATGCAGGCGGCGGGAACTTCTTGCCACTTTTCGTGGGGGATACCAATTACTGCCACTTCGGCAACGGCTTCATGCAGGTAGATAGCCTGTTCTAACTCTGCTGGATAGACGTTCTCGCCGCCGCTTATAATCATGTCTTTCTTGCGGTCGACCACATAAAGGTAGCCCTCGTCATCCAGGTAACCCAGGTCGCCAGAATGATACCAGCCGCCGCGCAGTGCTTCGGCCGTTGCTTCTGGTTTGTTCCAGTAACCTTTCAGCATGTTGGGGCCGCGGCAAAGGATCTCGCCAACCTGGGTTGCTGGAAGATCTCTGTCGTCTTCATCGACGATGCGAATGTCTACGTGAAAGGCGGGATAACCTACGGAGCCATTTTTGCGCTCGCAGTCCCATTTGTCGAGGATGGATACCAGCGGCGCTAGTTCCGTCATGCCAAAGCCCTCGTAGATGGGCAGATCCCGCGCCTGGAAGTACTTAAGGATGTTCATTGGTGTTGGTGCTGCGCCGGTCATCAAAAATTCGACGGAACTTAGGTCGCATTCTTTCTTTTCCAGCTCATCGACGATCATTTGCCACATGGACGGTACACAGAACAGGCCGGTGAGTTTTTCTTGCTCGGTAGCTTCCAGTACTTTGACGGCATCGAACTCGGGCAGCGTAACCACAGTTCCGCCCTGATACAGAGTTGGTAATACAGTAACGCTGGTACCACCGATATGAAACATCGGTGCTACGCCCAGGGCGACAGTATCCGCGTGTATGGGTAGTCGTTGCGTGGTGTGGACTACATTTGCGGCGTGGTTAGCGTGGGTGAGCATAGCGCCTTTGGGGCGGCCAGTGGTTCCAGATGTGTACATTAACAGGGCTACATCATCTGGATGTACAGTGGCGTTGATTTCTTCGTCCGATGCGGCGGCCAACAGCCCTTCGTATTCTGCGTCGTCGTCGCAGCTGCTGCTGCGGCCGCAATAGACGACGGTATCAAAGTGGACAACTTTTTGCAGGCCCTCGGCGAGGTGAGCGAATTCGTCGTGGTAAAAGAAGGTTCGGGCTCCGGAATCTTCAATAATGTATTCAATCTCGGGTACTGTGAGGCGAAAATTGATCGGTAGAAATATAGCACCGAGCTTGGCAACCGCAAAAATCAGCTCCAGTTGCTCGTGACCGTTTTGTAACAGTGAAGACACCCTGTCGCCTGGGCGCACACCGCTGTCGCGTAGTGCATTTGCAAGGCGGTTGCAGCGGCGATTGAATTCTTTGTAAGTGAAACGTCGGTGACGGTTTACAATCGCTAGCCGATCACCGGATATCATTTCCCGTTTGGTCGCCCAATATCCCAGCCCCTGAT
>JAUUYV010000025.1 GCA_030590275.1 Porticoccaceae bacterium | reverse complement strand
GAGTTTGTCGAAAGTGGCGGCATCGTCACGGCTAAGCTGGCTGCCAACTACAGGTTGATGGGCGTATTGTATTCCGAGTTCGCGGGCGGCGGCTTCTACGTCCCGGGCCAGGGGTTGGCCTTCTTCCTCGCCATCGGGCCGGTTATTGATGATAGCGGTAAAGCCAAGTTTCGCTGCTTCTGCGACATCAGCCACGGTGATTTGTCCCGCGACGTGGAGGTTCGAGGTGAGTTGTTTGGTGAGTAGCATGACGGTTGTGTTCCCTTAATTTGGATGGAAGAGAATTGTAGTAAGGCGATAGAGCACTTTAGTTGGGTTTTATGGGGTACGCAAAGTGCTAAGGCCTTCCTGCAGACGCTGTAGATGTTCCTGTAGCTGAGGTCCTTTTTGTTGAGCGACACCGATAGCGAGCACATCGGTGACTACCAGGTGGGCAATGCGCGAAGATAGCGGTGTATATATCTGAATATCTTCTTTAACGTCGATGGTAATGGGAATGCTGGCAGCCTCGGCGACTGGTGTGTTGCTGGGGGTGAGGCCAATCACAATAGCCCCCCGTTTTTTGACTTGCTCAATGGAGTCGAGCAAAGCCTGGGTACGCCCCGACTGGGAAAATGCGACGACGACATCGCCTGGCTCAAGAGAGGTGGCCGACATATTTTGCATGTGCGGGTCGGAGTAAGCGGCAGTGACCAGACGCAGACGAAAAAACCGATGCTGAGCATCGAAAGCCACGGCGGCGGATGCGCCAAATCCGTAAAATTCTACCCGCTTGGCTGCGCATATAGCTGTTACGGCTCGGTCGAGCATAGTCAGGTCGAGGCAGTCGCGCACTTTGAGCAGGGTATCGACCGTTGAGTCGAAAACCTTGAAGGTATATTCGGCCGCTGAGTCGGTGTCGGTGACTGCAATCTGCCCGTAACTGGGGCTGGAGGCGAGCTGCTGAGCCAGCCCCAGTTTAAAGTCCTGGAAGCCTTCGCATCCCACTGCTCGGCAAAAACGAACGACGGTGGGTTCGCTGACTCCCGCTCGCTCGGCCAGATCAACGATACGCATGCGCACGACATCTGCTGGCTGGACGAGAATAAATTCTGCCACTTTGCGTTCGGATTTGCGCAGATTGCTCAACTCATCGCTGATGGTTTGGGTGAGTTCGGCGGGTTTCACCAGTTTCTTCTCCTGAGGCAGCACGAACCAAACCACAAGGATAATTGTAAATAAACTACAAGAAAAGCCTATTTTTGTAGTCGGAATAAACAGTGAGAAGTGTGCTGTTAAATAAACTCCGTCGACAGGCCCGGCAAGACGCCGGAGTTTGCTAGAATTCGCGTCCAATGGACGTATCCCCGATTCTTAATCCACTTAACGACGCTCAGCGAGACGCCGTAACTCACGATGCCGGAAACCTGGTGGTTCTGGCGGGTGCGGGCAGTGGCAAAACTCGTGTGCTGGTGCATCGTATCGCCTGGTTAGTGCGTGGCATTGGCGTGTCACCCCATGAAATTCTGGCGGTAACCTTTACCAACAAAGCCTCGCGGGAAATGCGGGAGCGCATTAACGAGCTCCTGGAAATGAGCCCAAGGGGTATGTGGGTAGGAACCTTTCATGGGCTTGCCCATCGGCTGCTCAAAAGTCATTGGCAAGATGCAGGCTTGCCGGAGAACTTTCAGATCCTCGACAGCGACGATCAGTTGCGCCTGGTTAAGCGGGTCTACAAGACCCTGGGTATTGATCAGGATCACTGGCCGCCACGCCAGGCTCAGTGGTTTATCAATGGGCAAAAAGACGAGGGATTACGCTCTCACCATATTCAACAGAGTTCGGATCCGTTCACCACGACCATGCGCTCGATTTATCAGGGCTATGAAGAGGCCTGTGAGCGCGGCGGCATGGTGGATTTCGGTGAGCTTTTGCTCCGCGCCCACGAGTTGTGGCTGAACAAACCGGAGTTGTTGAAGCATTACCAGCAGCGCTTCAAGCATATTTTGGTAGACGAATTCCAGGATACCAATGCGATTCAATATGCCTGGTTGCGGATGCTGGCAAGTGGTGATGCTCTGGTTACCGCCGTTGGGGATGACGATCAATCTATCTATGGCTGGCGCGGAGCCCGCATTGAAAATATCCGCGATTTTGGTGAGCATTTTGTCGACACCAGCGTGGTCAGGCTGGAGCAAAACTATCGTTCGTCGGCCAATATTATCAATGCCGCTAATGCGGTGATTGCTCACAATGCCGATCGCATGGGTAAAAACCTGTGGACCAGCGACGAAGATGGCGAGCTCATAGCACTCTATGCCGGCTTTAACGAACAGGATGAAGCTCGCTTTATTGCCGAGCGCATTAGCCAATGGGCCGAAGCAGGTAATGCTTTCGGTGAGGCCGCGATCCTGTATCGCTCGAATGCGCAGTCGCGGGTACTGGAAGAAGCTTTGTTGCGCGCGCAGTTGCCCTACCGTATTTACGGTGGACATCGTTTTTACGAGCGGCTGGAAATACGAAATGCTCTGGCGTATCTGCGTTTACTGCTTAACCGGCATGACGATGCGGCTTTCGAGCGGGTGATCAATACGCCAACCCGAGGCATTGGTGATAAAACCGTGCAATTGCTTCGCGAAGCGGCGCGCGAGCAAAATGTGTCGCTGTGGCTGGCGGCGCAAGCTTTGGCCTCCGATTTACCGCCACGCGCTGCGGGTGCAGTGCGGGGTTTCCTTAACTTGATCGATACTCTGGTAGCGGAGACTTTAGTTGCCGAAGCCAATGCGCTTCCTCTCCATGAAATTGCCGAGCACTGTTTGCAGAAGTCGGGTCTGGTGGAATTCCACGGCCGCGAGAAGGGAGAGCGTGGCCAGGGCCGGGTCGAAAATCTCGGTGAACTGGTGAATGCCTGTCGAGTCTATGAAGCCGAGGACCTAGATCTTCCCGCCCTGCCTCAGTTTCTCGATGAAGCTGCGCTGGATGCGGGTGAGCGTCAGGCCGAGGGCGGTGAAGATGCGGTTCAGCTGATGACTTTGCATTCTGCCAAAGGACTGGAGTTCCCACTGGTGTTTATCACCGGAATGGAAGAAAACCTGTTTCCCCACAAAATGTCCATGGACGACGCCCACCAGTTAGAAGAAGAACGTCGCCTGTGTTACGTGGGCATAACCCGCGCGATGAAAAAGCTCTACCTGACCTTTGCCGAAGCTCGGCAACTGTACGGATCGGAAAGCTTCAACGGCCCCTCTCGGTTTTTGCGAGATATTCCCGGTGAGCTGATCGAAGAAGTACGCCTGCAAAGCTCGGTTAGCCGTCCCACTAGTTTTGCGGCGAAAGCCGGATCCCGCCGCACGACCCTGGCTGAGCCCAATGACAGCGATCTATCACTCGGGCAGCAGGTTCATCACAAAAAATTTGGTGAAGGTGTGGTGTTGAATTTTGAGGGTAGCGGTGCACACGCGCGGGTGCAGGTGAATTTTAATAAAGAAGGAGCCAAATGGTTGGTATTGCAGTACGCCAATCTTCAGCCTTTATAAGCGCGTTTTTAGAGATGCTCACAGGACGACATAGAACAAGCTCGTCGCTCAATTAATTACTGGAGATTATCATGATGGCCCGATTTGCGATCAGCCTGTTGCTGATGTTTTTACTCGTTTCATGCGGAGAGCAGGCGTCATCTACTGGCGCTAAGGGTATTGCGGGAGATGCTGCCGGAACATCTGTGGCAGCTGCACTTGTTGATCAGCAATCCTTCAAATGGAAGTTGGTTACCACCTGGCCGAAAAATTATCCGGGTCTGGGTACAGCACCGGAACAATTTGCCCAACGAGTTAAACGCATGAGTGCGGGCCGTTTAACAATAAAGGTCTATGGAGATGGCCAGTTTGTGCCGGCGATGGAAGTGTTTGACGCCGTCTCTCGGGGCACTGCAGAAATGGGTCATGGAGCTGCCTATTACTGGAAAGGGAAAACCCCGGCATCGGTATTTTTTACCTCGGTACCTTTTGGCCTAAATGCCCAGGAGATGAATAGCTGGCTTTATTACGGTGGAGGCATGGAATTGTGGCGGGAGGTGTATGCGCCATTTAGCCTGGTGCCCCTGGCGGGAGGAAATTCCGGTGTGCAGATGGCGGGATGGTTTAACCGGGAAATTAATAGCCTGGCGGATCTCAAAGGTTTAAAAATGCGCATTCCCGGTATTGGGGGTGAGGTGATTACTCGGGCGGGTGGCGAGGCCGTTACTATTCCCGGAAGTGAGCTCTATACCGCTTTACAAACGGGTGTAATCGACGCCACGGAATGGGTTGGCCCTTACAATGATCTGGCCTTCGGCTTTTATCAAATCGCTAAATACTACTACTATCCGGGTTGGCACGAGACGGGCTCTACCCTTGAGTTTACTGTTAATCAAGAAGCCTGGAATTCGCTGCCCGATGACTTACAGGCCATTGTCGAGGCTGCGGCGCGAGCAGTGAACCAGGATATGCTGGATGAGTACACCGCCCGTAATAACGCTGCACTGGTACAGCTAGTTGATGAGCATGGTGTTCAGTTGCGGCGTTTGCCCGACGAGGTTCTGGTTGAATTGCGTACGATCAGCCAGCAGGTGCTGGAAGACCTGGTTGCCAATGACCCACTGGCGAGGAAGGTCTACCAGTCGCAACAGGCATTTCTACAGCAGGTGACTGCGTACCACAAAATTTCAGAAGAGGCCTATTACCGAGCGCGGAGTTTGCCATAAGTTGAATCAGGCTATTGATAGGGCATCCTACCCTGCTTTTTAGGAGAGGCCTCTTCTAGTTTATTTAAATGACCCAGGTCACAAAGTGGAGATATTTTAACCATCTTGTGATCTGGGTTTTAGTAGGCCAGAAGTATGTTCGATATATTTAGGAGACAGCCTAATGCTTGCTGTTTTTTGATGTAATCGGAGGTAAATCGTGAGGCCCGCAGAAGTTGTTTCAATATTTAAAAATAAAGCTCCAGCTTACCGGGTTTACCGACCAGATACGCTGCTATCTCCGGGTGGCAAATTAATGCTTCAGCGCATGGGCATGCGCTGGTTCGAAGACCTCAAGTGCTGGACTAACGCGCCAGACTCATGGGGCCGAAAGCAAATTGAAGTGCTTTTAGCTCAGGAGGCCGCAAGCCTCTAAATCGATTTAGCCCGACAGGATTAAGCCAGGCAGTTTGAGTGGAGGCGGAACAGGGCTGATAAAATAACAGGTTCTTGTTTTGCCCTGCTATTTGCTCTGACTTGCTCGATACGTTTTAACGTCTTCCATCGAGGGTAACTCAATCAACTCGATCATAATGCCGTCGGGGTCTTCAAAAATAATGGCTTTGAGAAAGCCGTAACCCTTGAGCTCCAGTTTCTGCGGTTCGGTATAGAATTCTATACCTTTGGCTTTGAGTCGTTCGTAGGTTTGTACTAGCTGTTCGCCAGTGACTTCAAAGGATAATAAAAAGATTCCGGGATCGCCGGGCCGTTTCGGGCCAGTTTTTTGCTCGGCCGATGGGCTAAACTCGATTAGCTCCACCTCCCCGGTGACTTTATCTTCCTGCTGCAATACTACCGAACGGCCGACCGTGCCGGGTTTTAATTTCAGTAATTTTTCAGTGATAGGGCTATTGAGCGGCATATCGAGAGTTTTATGAAAACCAAGAACGCTTTCATAAAAGGCGACAGATTTGTCCAGGTCGCTCACGGTAAGGGCGACGTGATGAATTTCGCTGATGGCCATTTTAGTATCTCCTATGGTTATTCTGGTGTCTGGATTTAAAGGTGGCTTAAGTATAAACAACGGCTCAGGAGTTACAAAGAGAGGGGCTTAGTCGGTTCGAAATAATTTTGCCCTTACCGTCTGTCGATATTGGGCAGGCGTAACGTTGTGATGCTTTCGGAACAGTTGCGCAAACCATCCGGCGTCCTGATAGCCGCAAAGATGGGAGATTTCGCCAATGGACAAATTTGAATTTTTTAGTAATTGTCGGGCGTTGTCGGTTCGAATTGTCTGTAAGAATTCCAGCGCCGATTTACCAACAGCATGGCGAAAGCGCCGATTAAAAGTACGGGTGCTCATGCCGAATTGTTTAGCGATATGTGTCACTGTAACGGGTTTTGCTACATTATCCTGAATCCACAGTTGGGCCTGCAGGATGGCTTCGTCCGGGTGTAATCTGGTTTGTTCCTGAAAGTATTCTTTGCCCTCAAAGGTATTGCGGATTTCATGAAAGAACACTCGTTCCAAATACTGGGCAGTGGCACGTCCGTAAATCCGAAAAACAATGTGGCTGAGCAGCTCCGCAAGGGCGTTTATTCCTGCGGCGCAATAAATATTATCTGCCTGGGTGGTGAAATATTGGCGTTGTAACTGGACTTTTGGATATTGTTTTTGAAAGCGGTCGAAGTAGTGCCAGTGAGTGGTAGCCGGTTTGCCATCGAGTAGTCCCGCTTCCGCAAAAAAACAGACTCCGGTGCCTACCGCGCTCAGTGTAGCTCCGCTTTCGTGTTGGCGTTGTAACCATGGCAGGTATTCGCAACTATTTCTGAGAGCCTGGCGCGGATTGCGCCAGAAGCCCGGAATATGTA
This sequence comes from Porticoccaceae bacterium, assembly GCA_030590275.1. The sequence goes on along the minus strand of JAUUYV010000025.1, from coordinate 3,625 downwards.
TCAGGTCATAGCTGGTATACGGATCAAGGCTGGCAGAGGGCGTAAGGTCAAAGCCAGAAGCCGAGGATATTGCGCTTCCGTCTACGGTAATCGTTGCGATCTCAATTTTTCGATGATTGCTTAGCGCCTGGGCAGCAAAAGCCTCTGCGTTTCGAAAAATCTCTACCGGTAAAGTGGCGCTAGTGGCTAAGACCCCTTCGCCGAGCAAAACGGCGACTCGAAAGGGCGTGTCGGCGATAGACGGGGGGGCTATGGGTGAAGACCTGGGCCGAGGGTTTACCATGTGGTAGCTGGAGGTTGGCGTGTTTGCCGTACTATATGGCGCAAATGCCTATTTCGCAAGCCTTCAGCTCGGCTTAGAATGCGTAAACCCCTAAAAAAATAAGAGTGTTATGGCGATTCTTCCGGTAATTGTAGGTTACGGTGGCTTTAACGCGGCGGGTCGAAGTTCTTTCGATCAGTCCTATCGACGGATGATTTTTGAAAGCTTATCTCAGCCGGAGCAAGATAAAACGCTCGCCGGGCTGGCGGCGATGATGAATTTGGTCCGTTGGGAAGACGGGCATTATATCGATGAGTCGGGAGTTGTAGGAGGGCAGCATGATGTAGCGGAGCGCTACGGTAAGCAGGTGCTGGAAAATACCTTAATTCGCCAAATTGAATCCGATCACTACGATCCGAATGCCGCTCCCTGTCAGCACAATATTGTTGTTAATACGGATAAAGTGCAATTTACCCTTGCTAAAAAGCATTTGCCCACGCCGGTTCCGGATGGATGGCAACTGAGCGACCTTGATGACGATACTTATAAGGTTGTCGTTTTGGGAGAGCGGGAATGTCGCATAACGGGTACGCAGGCCATGCCGGTCAAAGCGGCTGGGCAGTTGCCTCGAGGTTTTGCCCCCGCCAATTTATATAATTCTCGTTTTCAGCCCCGTGGTTTGCAAATGGCCATATGTGGTGCAAGCGATGCGGTCCATTCGCTGGGTGTTTCCTGGGAAACCATTTGTGGAGCCGTGCGGCCGGATGAAATTGGCACCTATGCTTCCAGCGCCATGGGTCAGCTAGGCGACGAGGGTTTGGGTGGTCTTCTTCGTGCTCGTCAGCAGGGTGGCCGCGCCACTTCAAAGCAAGTTCCTATGGGGCTTAATAGTATGCCGGCGGATTTCATCAATGCCTACGTGCTCGGTAGCCTCGGTCATACAGCAGCGATCGCTGGCGCCTGCGCGAGTTTTCTCTACAATCTTCAAGCCGCCGTGCGCGATATTCGCCGCGGTGTGCGAAGAGTGGCGCTGGTAGGTGGTAGTGAAGCGCCGATCACTCCGGAAATCATGGAGGGATACACCAATATGAGTGCCCTGGCTACCGAGGAGGGGATGGCCCGCCTTGGTGATGCCGATCCACGAAAGTACAGTCGGCCCTTTGGCGAAAACGCAGGTTTTGTGATGGGCGAAGCGGCACAGTACGTGTTCCTGATGGATGACGCTCTGGCGATTGAACTGGGTATGGATATTCATGGCGCGGTACCGGAGGTGTTTATTGATGCCGATGGAATTAAAAAATCTATTTCCGGCCCTGGCCCGGGTAATTACCTCTGTTTTGGCAAGGCGGTCGCGGCAGCCCGTGCAATTTTAGGTGTCGAGGCTATTAAGAATCGCAGCTTTATTATGGCTCATGGTTCCAGCACACCGCAGAATCGGGTAACTGAGTCGATTATCTTTCATCGTATTGCCGAAGCCTTTGGGATCGATAATTGGCCAGTGTGTGCGGTCAAAGCTTATGTCGGTCATTCTCTTGCTCCGGCTAGTGGTGATCAGCTGGTAACGGCGATTGGAGCCATGAAGCATGGTTGGCTGCCCGGTATCAAAACTATGACAGCCGTAGCTGACGATGTTCATCAGCAGCATCTGGACATTCCCCTGGCGGATCTAAGCGTTGAGCAGGGGCTCGATATTGGTTTTATTAATGCGAAAGGGTTCGGCGGAAATAATGCTACTGGTGTGGTGTTGTCTGCGCGAGCTACCGAACAGATGCTTGAGCAACGTTACGGTCGAGCGTGGGGCGATTATCAGATTCGTCGCGAGGCCACTCGCGCTGCGGCAAGCGATTATGAAACCCGAGTTGACCATGGTTTATACGAGCCTATCTACCGTTTTGGAGAAGGCGCAATACCCGACGACCAGGTATTGATTTCAGATGACAGTATTTCGGTCCCGGGTTTTGGTAAGGCTATTACTTTACCCTCGGATAATCCTTACGAGGATATGGTTCGGGAGGCTGGATAATGCCTTTGGTTGAAGGCTCTTAGCCAGGGTCATTTAGATACTGGTTTTTCAGCTTTACGTAATTACCTGCCGAGTAAGTAAAAAACCTACGTTCGTCCTCGCTCAGTGGGCGGGCCTGTTTGCACGGGACCCCAACATATAGAAAGCCGCCCGCCAGGTGTTTGCCCGGCGGCACCAGGGTGCCAGCTCCGATCATTACCTCGTCTTCGACAACTGCGCCATCCATTATTGTGGAGCCAATTCCCACCAGTATGCGATTACCCAGAGTGCAGCCGTGCAAGCTCACGTTATGCCCTACTGTGACATCGTTGCCAATGGAGAGGGGCCAGCCTCCTGGGTTGTAATCGCTGGCGTGAGTGATATGTAGTACCGAGCCATCCTGGATACTAGTTCTACGACCAATACGTATGTTATGCATATCTCCGCGTACCACGGTGCAAGGCCAAATCGATACATCGTCACCCAGATGAACGTCGCCGATTACCGTTGCGGCTTCATCTACGTAAACTCGGTCCCCGAGTGTTGGTTTTATGCTGTTAAATGGCCGAAGCGATTTACTTGTCATGGTGATTGGTTCCCATCCTTATTTGGTGCCTGGTTCCAGAGTTCGAACCAATAAGTGTTGAATTAGAAAATTTAATCGAGCTACCTAAATCGAGCTACAATGCCATTATTGAAATGAATTCTACAGAAACGGTGGCAACTTTTGTTTAGCGAGCAAAAACGGTTTATAGCGGGGGCGGTGTGCCCAAAGTGTGGTGCCATTGATAAAGTTGTAGCCTATAGTAAAGAAGGCAAAGATTATCGGGAGTGTGTAGCCTGTAGTTTTGTCGATCAATTGTTGTTAAAGGCCAGCGCGCCACTACCGGATACTCGGGTCGGAAAGTCAGAGCGCAGGGATAATGTACCTGCTGAGCCTGTCACTCTCGTCGATTTGAAGGTTTAAGGTAAAAATTCTCTGAGCTAAAGGTTTCCACTTTTTAGTGTGGTTTAAATCCTCCAGAGTGTCTATTGACCCCGTGTACTGTTGATATAAATCAAATGATTCTGTAGCAAGTGAAACACATAATAAAAAACCAGCTACAGGCAGTGAACCACCAAAGTTGTTCTGGTATACTCCCGCGCCATTAAGTATTGAACCACTGGCAGTTAGCGGCAACCCTGACCAGGATTTACCCCTAAATTCGGCCTCGACATTATAGTCACCGGCTTCCGTATTGGCCGGGATAACGCATGGCAACAGGCGTTTAATGTGTGGCAAACAAATCACTAAAAACGGAGAACGAAAGGACAATGGTATCTAGAGCTAATAGGCTTGTCCTGGGTACGCTTGGCATGTT
>JAUUYV010000233.1 GCA_030590275.1 Porticoccaceae bacterium | reverse complement strand
TATTTGGTCGGAGCGGCCGGATTTGAACCGACGACCACCACACCCCCAGTGTGGTGCGCTACCAGGCTGCGCTACGCTCCGAAAAAAACGCCTCCGCGAGGGAGGCGCACATAATACTCGATGTCGCTTGCAAAGCAAGCGCCTATTGGGGTGTTAGATCAGGCTTTAAGAACGCTTAGAATTTCTTCTAGTTCGATTATCGTTTGCTCGATGATTTGACGAGTTTGAGTGGCTTCCTCTTTAACGTTATCGCCCCCAAGTCGCTGACGAGCCCCACCGATGGTAAAGCCCTGATCGTAAAGTAATGATCGAATTTGACGGATTAACAGTACTTCCTGACGTTGATAATAGCGACGATTGCCCCGTCGTTTTACCGGACTAAGCATCGGGAATTCCTGCTCCCAATAACGCAGTACATGAGGTTTTACATCGCACAGTTCACTGACTTCACCAATAGTGAAATAACGCTTACTTGGAATGGGTGGCAACTGGTCATTGTTACTCGGTTCCAGCATAGTTTTCTACCTTTGCCTTTAATTTCTGGCCCGGTTTAAACGTAACAACTCTACGAGCACTGATAGGGATTTCCTCACCAGTTTTAGGGTTACGTCCAGGGCGTGTAGATTTGTCACGCAAGTCAAAATTACCAAAGCTGGAAAGCTTAACTTGTTTGTTATTTTCCAGCGCGGTGCGTATTTCTTCAAAAAACGACTCGACTATCTCTTTAGCCTCTCGCTTATTAAGACCTAGCTCGTAATATAGCATCTCCGCTATATCAGCTTTCGTGAGTGCGCCCATGTGTTATCTCCTTAAACTGGCTCCGAATTGATCCTCAAGCACTTTTACGATGGTTTCCTCTGACGCACTAATTTCGGTGTCTGACAGAGTGCGGGATTTGTCCTGGAAGGTCAAGGTTAAACCAATGCTTTTCCTATTATTTTCAATACCTTTGCCCTCATAGACATCAAAAACCTTTAACTCTACTAGGTATTTACTTGAACTGGTTCTCACCGCTGCTGTTAACTCTGACACAGGCACTGCCCGGTCGACAACAACAGCAATATCGCGATATACCTCGGGAAAACGGCTGATTTGGTTAAATTGGCGAACATTAGCGCCGGGTAAACTCTCCAGAAATAGCTCAAACAAGAAAACCGACTGGGTTAAATCAAAAAACCTATCTATTAATGGGTTTAGCTTTCCTATATAACCTATTGTTTTTCCATTACTTAATGTTAACTTTAGAGTTTGACCAGGATGTAAGGCTGGGTGTTCGCCTATTACGCCTTCGACCAGCTCAGGGATGCCAAGCGTGCTTAGAGCGGCTTCAACATCTCCCTTGGCATCATAAAAGTCTAACTCTTGGGCTGTGTTACTCCAGTTATCACTATACCGGCCGCCGCTAAGAAGCCCTGCGACCGTTGGCCATTGGTCATGTGCACCACCTCCGCCGAAGCGAAGGCCGGTTTCAAATAACCTAATCCGAGTTTGCTGACGGTTGAGATTGTGTTGCAGAGCGGTCAGTAAGCCTGGCCAGAGACTGGTGCGCATAACGGCCATATCTGCACTGATAGGGTTCTGTATCACAACGGCATCGAGCCCGGGGTTGATTAACTGCTGGATTTGCGGTGCGACGAAGCTGTAGGTAATGGCTTCCTGGTAGCCTCGACTAACCAAAGCGTCTTTTAACAAGGCTTCCGGTCTGGGTTTCGACGGCTTTATATTGGGTGCAAGTCTTAGTTGTGAGCTGGGGAGAAGGTTATACCCATAGATACGCGCGATTTCTTCAATTAAATCAGCTTCTATGGCCAGGTCAAAACGCCAACTAGGGGTTTTGAATACCCATTCACCGGCTTGCTCTCCTCCGTTGATAGCCTCCAGTCCAAGTTGCTCAAAAATGCTTCTAACCTTGTCCTCTGCCATCTCAAGCTTTAACTGCTGATGTATCTGTGTTGCTCTAAAGGGGATTTTAGCAGGCCCGGGTAAATGCTCCTTCAGCTCGGTGCAAATGGAAGGGCCAACTTTCCCACCGGTAATTTCCAGTAACAAAGTAGTAGCTCGTTCGATAGCGGCCATTGGCAGCTGGGGGTCAACCCCACGCTCGAAACGATGGGAGGAGTCAGTGTGAAGACCGTATTGACGGGCCTTCCCTGCAATTGCCAGAGGTTTGAAGTGGGCGCTTTCAAGGAAAATATCGACTGTACCTGTAGACACTCCGCTATTTTGTGCTCCCATAATGCCCGCAATTGCGAGAGCCTGGTGCTGGTCCGCTATCAAGACTGTTTCAGTGTCGAGTTTGAGTTCGGTACCGTCGAGTAAGGTAATGTTCTCGCCGGTTTCTGCGTAGCGTACTTCAATAGCGCCGTTTAAATTAGCCAGATCGAAGGCATGCATGGGCTGCCCAAACTCCAGCATTACAAAGTTGGTGACATCAACAACCGGGTGAATGGACCGAATACCACTGCGACGGAGTTTTTCCCGCATCCAGATGGGGGTTTCTGCGCTGGAATCAATACCAAGTACTATCCGACCAGCGTAACGAGGACAGGCGTCGTCAGCTTTGAGGTGAACTTCCAGCGTGTCTTCGATGTCGGCTTTGTGGGCTTCGCGCTTAGCCCACTTTAATTTAGTGTTGTTTAGCACTGCAATTTCGCGGCTAAGCCCCAGGGTGCTCAGGCAATCGCCCCTGTTGGGGGTTAAATCAATATCGAGAATACTATCGTCAAGCCCTAGATAATGTCGCAGGTCGATTCCAGTTTCTGCAGCAGCGGGCAGTTCAAACAGGCCACTATCGTCGTCGCTAAGGCCTAGTTCGGCAGCGGAGCACAGCATGCCGAAGGATTCCTCACCTCGAAGCTCTGCTTTTTCAATGTTCAAGCCACCAGGTAGTTTTGCGCCAAGGGTAGCAAAGGGGGCTTTCATGCCGCTGCGAGCATTCGGTGCGCCACACACGACCATAAAGTTTTCGCCCGCGGCTCCTCTCACTTCGCATACTTTTAGTTTGTCTGCATTGGGGTGGGCTTTGGTTGAGAGGATTTCACCGACAAAAACGCCGGAAAAAATAGCAGCAGCGGGCTCTACGCCATCCACTTCGAGGCCGGCCATTGTAAGCTGCTCAACCAGCTCGGCTGTGGTAAGGCTAAATTCTACGTGTTCATGTAACCAGGATTCACTGACTTTCATAACATTCCTGTTTAGACCCTGCTTACCGCATGCGCCGATAATAGGCGCGCGAGATATTTGATTTTAAATAGCATCCCTATACCTAAAAAATCTCAAAACTGTTTTAAAAATCTAATATCATTTTCAAAAAATAGACGTAAATCAGTTACGCCATGGCGAAGCATCGCGAGACGCTCGACACCCATACCAAAGGCAAAACCGCTCCAACGATCAGTATCAATATCGCAATATTTGAAAACATTGGGGTGCACCATCCCGCAACCACCGACTTCTAACCAACCGGTATTTTTGCATATCCGACACCCCGCTCCATCGCAGTGAGTGCATTGAATATCCATTTCTGCGGAAGGTTCAGTAAAGGGAAAATAGGAAGGTCGAAAACGTACTGGCAAATCCTTCTCAAAGAAAGCTTTTAAAAACTGGTCTACTGTCCCTTTAAGATCGGCAAAACTCACGTCAGTATCGACGACAAGGCCTTCTACCTGATGAAACATGGGTGTGTGGGTCAGGTCAGAGTCACAACGATAGACTCGGCCCGGACAAATAATGTGGATAGGAGGTTTTTGGTTTTCCATGGTACGCACCTGTACCGGAGAAGTGTGCGTACGCAAGACATGAGTAGCGTCTACGTAAAAAGTATCGTGCATAGCCCGGGCAGGATGGTGCGAAGGAATATTTAGCGCTTCAAAGTTATGGTAATCGTCTTCTATTTCTGGCCCTTCGGCCACTTCGTAGCCTGCTCCGACAAAAAATTCTTCAATACGGTTCATGGTTTGAGTAACCAGATGCAAACCACCAATATCGCTATTCCTGCCAGGTAAGCTCACGTCAATACGCTCTGCCGCTAACTGTTTTGCGATACTGACTTCTTCCAGGATCTGTTTACGTTCTTCGATCAGCTCCTGTACTTGCACTTTGGCTGCATTAATAAGAGCCCCCGCAGCTGGACGTTCTTCGGTCGG
>JAUUYV010000246.1 GCA_030590275.1 Porticoccaceae bacterium | reverse complement strand
TCGTAGCAACCCATGGCGAGAAGAGCTGAGGCCAGAGCCGGGAGATCACTGGCCGGGACTTCACCTTGATAAGGGCAGCCCGCTGCCACCGAGATATAGCCACGCACTTGTATGCCTTCGGCTAAGGCAGCTTCTGCTATCAGTGCGGAGCGCTCAAGACCTTCTGCGATGGAACAGTTGGTGTTTTTCTGGCTGAAGGCTTCACTGGCCGCGATAAACACGGCGACTTCAGTAACGTCCGCAGATATGGCCCGCTCAAGGCCGCGCATATTTGGCGTCAGGGCGGTGTAGGTCACACCGGGTTTGCGTTTGATGTTAGCAAATACCGCTTCGCTTCCGGCCATTTGCGGGACCCATTTCGGGCTCACGAAACTACCGCTTTCGATGGTTTGAATACCGGCATCGGCTAGTTGCTCTACGAGAGCGACCTTGGTTTCGGTATCGACCAACTCAGATTCGTTTTGTAGACCGTCGCGGGGGCCGACTTCAAAAATCTTAACGCGCTTTGGTAGACTCATGCTGTGGCCCCTGTTGTTCTATCGGCTTATGGGATTGTCGGGTTCAGGTGTTCTAATTATTCGCTGTCGGTCGCTTCAAATTTCACCAGCTCCGCTCCGCCATCGACCAGGTCGCCGGGTTGGAAGTAAAACTCCACGACGGTGCCATCCGCAGGAGCACGAATGGTGTGCTCCATTTTCATGGCTTCCATAATCACAATAGCCTGATCTTTTTTGACGCTGCTGCCAGCAGAGACGGGAAGGGCAACGATGGTGCCGGTCATGGGTGCAGTAAAGCCCGCGGCACCGCCGTCATCGAGGTCACCGTAGTCCGGTTCAATCAGGTTGAATTGCAGAGCCGCGTCCTGGGTAAAGAGGCTGTAAATACCATCGTGGGAAACCATACTGGCGCGTACACGATGGCCATCGACATTGGCCATGAGTTGGTCGCCCTCAAGGCTGCCGCTGATCTGAATGTTCAATGTTGGCTCAGTGTCTGCGGTCAGGGTGAAGCTGTTGTCGGGGTGCTCTTCCATGACCACCTTGATTTCACTGCCGTTAAACAACAGGGCGTAATCGTGGCTATTGGCCCCGGCGCTACGCCAGGCACTTAAGTGGTGCCAGGGTGAATAAGGGTCATTACTTTGTGCGGCCAGAGCGGCGGCATCGAGTTTGCGCTTTAAGGTGAGATACAGCGCCGCTAACGGCAGGTAGCGCTCTATTTCTGCCTCGGTTTTATGGAAGATGAGCGCCCGGTGGTTTTCGATAAAGCCAGTGTCGAGATCGGCTTTACGAAAGGGCTCGGTGGTGACCAGGTTGTAGAGGAATTCTACGTTGGTGGTCATGCCGCTAATTTTATATTCGCTCAGAGCCTGGGCCAGACGTGCCAGGGCGCGGTCGCGGTTTTCATCCCAGACGATGAGCTTAGCAATCATGGGGTCGTAATAAATGCTCACCTCGTCATTCTGTAACACGCCGGTATCGACCCGCACATGGGCGCTTTCCTCGGGTGGCTGCAGATAGGAGAGGGTGCCGGTGACGGGCAAAAAATCGTTGTCTGGGTCCTCGGCGTAAATGCGCGCTTCAAAGGCGTGACCATTGATTTGCAGTTCGTCCTGAGTCAGAGGCAGGTTTTCACCGGCGGCGACACGCAGCTGCCACTCGACCAAATCCTGGCCGGTGATCATCTCGGTCACCGGATGTTCGACCTGGAGGCGGGTGTTCATTTCCATAAAATAAAAGGTATCGTCTTTATCGAGCAAAAACTCAACGGTACCTGCCCCTTCATAGGCGATGGCTTTGGCGGCGAGCAGGGCAGCTTCCCCCATGGCAGCGCGCACGCCATCGCTCATACCCGGTGCAGGCGCTTCTTCTATTACCTTTTGGTGGCGTCGCTGCACGGAGCAGTCTCGCTCAAATAAATAAACGCCGTTACCGGCCTGGTCGCAAAAGACCTGAATTTCTACGTGGCGGGGCTGGGTGAGGTATTTCTCAACCAGCATGCGATCATCGCCAAAGCTCGACATGGATTCTCGTTTTGCGGCTTCCAGAGCCTCGTCAAACTCTTCGCTGCTCCAGACCTGGCGCATACCTTTGCCGCCGCCCCCGGCAGTGGCTTTAAGCAATACCGGGTAGCCCATTTTATCTGCATGTTGTTTTAATATGGCGGGGCTTTGGTCATCACCGTGGTAGCCGGGCACCAGGGGTACACCGGCTTTTCCCATAATATTTTTTGCCGCCGACTTTGAACCCATAGCTTCAATGGCACCGACCGGCGGCCCAATAAAAACAATATCATTGGCTTTACACGCGGCACTAAAGGCTGCGTTTTCTGATAGAAAGCCATAACCGGGGTGGACGGCCTGTGCGCCGGTAAGTTTCGCGGCCTCTAACACTCGGTCTGACAAAAGATAGGATTCTTTTGAGGGTGCGCCACCAATATGAACTGCTTCATCGGCCATGGTCACATGCAGTGCGTTGGCATCGGCGTCGGAATAAACCGCGACGCTACGGATACCTAGCTTGCGAGCGGTACGAATGACTCGGCAGGCAATTTCGCCGCGATTAGCAATAAGAATTTTATCGAACATAGTGTGTTTCCTGATATGAGCTGGCTAGATGAGGTTTTGAGTCGCTCACAAATTACATTCTGAAGACGCCGAATTTGGTTTCTTCGATTTCTTTGTTCAAGCTCGCTGAAATACATAGCCCGAGTACGGTGCGGGTATCCGCTGGGTCGATAATGCCGTCGTCCCACAGGCGCGCCGAGGCATAGTAGGGGTGGCCCTGTTTCTCATAGAGGTCGATGGTCGGTTGCTTAAACTCTGCTTCCTCTTCTTCGCTCCAGGTTTCACCCTTGCCTTCTATCTGGCCGCGTTTGACCGTGGCCAGTACACCCGCGGCCTGCTCACCACCCATGACCGAGATGCGGGCATTGGGCCACATAAACAAAAACCGTGGGTCGTAGGAGCGCCCGCACATACCGTAATTACCAGCACCAAAAGAGCCGCCAATGATAATGGTGAATTTAGGCACTTTGGCACAGGCTACCGCTGTTACCAGTTTGGCGCCGTGTTTGGCAATGCCGGCGGACTCATACTGTTTGCCCACCATAAAGCCGGTGATGTTTTGCAGGAATATAAGGGGGATTTTGCGCTGGGCACAAAGCTCAATAAAGTGCGCACCTTTTTGGGCAGACTCGCCAAATAAAATACCGTTGTTGCCGAGTATGCCAACGGGGTAACCGTGGATGCGAGCAAAACCACAGATCAGAGTGGTACCAAACAGGGCTTTAAATTCATCAAACTCGGAGCCATCGACAATGCGGGCAATCACCTCGCGGACATCGTAGGGCTGTTTGGTATCTTTAGGTACTACGCCATAGATATCTTTGGCGTCATAAAGGGGTTCTACCGACTCTTTAATATCGAGTTGGACGGGTTTGACACGATTCAAGCGAGCGATAGATTGCCGCGCCAGCTTCAGGGCGTGATGATCGTTCTGGGCGTAGTGGTCGGTGACACCAGAGGTACGGCAGTGGACATCGGCACCGCCCAGTTCTTCGGCGCTAACAATTTCACCGGTGGCGGCTTTCACCAGGGGTGGCCCGCCGAGAAAAATGGTGCCCTGCTCTTTAACAATGATGGACTCATCAGCCATGGCTGGTACATAAGCGCCACCAGCGGTGCAGGAACCCATGACCACCGCGATTTGGGGGATGCCCTTGGATGACATCACTGCTTCGTTGTAAAAGGCGCGGCCGAAGTGGAGGCGGTCGGGGAATATCTCGGCCTGCATGGGCAGGAATGCGCCGCCCGAATCGACCAGATAAATACAGGGTAAGTTGTTTTCTTCGGCGATAGTTTGGGCGCGGATATTTTTGGTTGCGGTCAGTGGATAGTAGGTGCCGCCCTTGACCGTGGCATCGTTAACAATGATCAGACATTCCTGGCCGGATACCCGACCAATGCCGGTGATCATGCTGGCTGCGGGAACATA
>JAUUYV010000186.1 GCA_030590275.1 Porticoccaceae bacterium | reverse complement strand
TAGCAACGGTTTGGCCAGTGCTGGCGTTAATAAACCAGTGGAAAAACCGTTGAGTTTTCTCTCCCATTTCTCGCAAGCCGCTTTTGGTGATGAGGGCATCCCCAGCGCGCAAAGCTTGAAGATAGTCGATATTGTATTCTAGCGCTGCGCTACCGAGGCTATTTTCCTCGCGGTAGGCGGGTGTTAATCCGTAATGTCGTTGCAGGTGGGTAACTGCGTCGGAGCAGCGGGACATGAAAAAACGTGGGTGTAACTCGCCGTTGGTATCACACTCCCAGGACTCGATGGTGCCGCGGGCAGTATCGAAGAGCCCATACCTTTCTGCAGTAGACAGATCTTTTTTGGGAGGCTGTGGTAGTACCACCCCGGGACGTAAGTTTTCTGGTGCATCTATTATGAGTGCTTGTGCGTGAGCTATTGCGGAGTTGGAAAAATTAGTTTCTGCTCCTGTTTTTGTATTCACTAATGCCAGGCCGGTAATAAAACGAGCGGCGATAGCGTTCTGGTCGAGGTTGTACATTTCACTAAAGATGGTGAGGTTGCTCTTGCCCATAGAGAGAATTCCGGTTGAAACCGTGTAGCTTTCACCATTACGCATTTCGCGCATATAGAGCATACGTTCCGTACGGTGGACTAAACTGAGTTCGGGGGTATTGCCCAGTCCCAGCATAACTCTTACCTGGCCTACAGTTTCCGCCGCACGGGCTACGTAGTGCTGTACGTTCATGTGTTCCATTACGTCGCATTCCCAGGCTTTAACATTGGCCCGAACAGTGGCTGTCATTTCTCCCACGTTGATTCTCTCATTCCGGTTCTCCTGCCCTCACTCTTTGTTTATTATCGAGCTTATTTTTCCGTATCAGTTACTTGCTTGTATAAACAGGCTCGCGCTTTTCCGCAAAGGCCAGTGGCCCTTCGGCGGCATCGTCGGTTTTGAATATTCGCTCGGTAATAAGCATCTCGGTGGTAAAGGCTTCTCCCCAGCCCATATTGTAGGTAGTTAGTGCGGCCTCTTTGGCTGCCTGTACGGCGAGGGGGCCGTTATTACAAATAATTTCTGCGTATTTTTCGCACTCGGCCATGACCTGGTCAGCGGGTACGACTTTGTTAATAAGCCCAAACTGTACGGCTTCTTCAGCGCTAATTTGGCGCCCGGTCAACAGTATGTCCATGGCGTGGCAATAGGGTATTTGTCGGGGCAGTCGTACGTGGGAGCCGCCGCCGGGGATAATGCCCCAATGCACCTCTGGCAAGCCGAATTTAGCGTGGGGAGCAGCGATGCGAATATCGGTGCCCTGGATGATTTCGGTGCCGCCCGCCAGACAAAAGCCGTTAATAGCGGAGATGATGGGTTTGAAAACACCACTAAAAAACCGGCTGGTGGGATCGCTCCTGAAACGAACTCCCTTATCTGCGTCTTCCTTATATTTTGTAATGGTCTTTTTGAGATCCGCACCGGCGGAAAATGCTTTGTTACCCGCTCCGGTGAGGATAAGTACCAGGAGTTCGCTATCGTTTTTAAAGTCTTCCCCGATAAGATCAATTTCCTCCATCATTTTTGGTGTAATGGAGTTCATCTCCGTTGGCCGGTTAAAGGTCATGTAGGCGATTTTTCCTTTCTTTTCGTATAAGAGATCGTCGTCTAATTCGGATAAGCTCATGTTTTCGTCCTGTGTAATGCGTTGTTGTCCGCTGAGTTATGGCTTTGCGACGATACCGAATAATGGCTGGTAACCCAAGTAGCGCGTTGCCAGGGTGATTTGCCTGGATGCGAGCAAGGGAGATTCCTGCTAGGGTTCGTCTCCGGTGTCGATAACGCGTGCTATCAGTGGCGATTGAACCGGGATGGTTTCAATAGATTTGATTGTCTTAATATTAGAACAAAGCAGGGGAATAATAATGGCGGGACGAATGGAAGGAAAAGTGGTTTTGGTGACCGGAGCTGGTTCAGGAATAGGGCGCGAAGCATCACAGTTGTTTCATCGGGAGGGAGGGAAGGTGGTGGTCTCCGATATCAACGAAACTAGCGGTGCCGAGACTGTTTCCTTTATAGAAGAAGCGGGAGGCGAGGCCATTTTTGTTAAATGTGATGTTTCCAAAGGGCCGGAAGTGGAAGCCATGGTAGCTGCGGCCGTAGAGGCTTATGGCAAACTCGATGCCGCTTTCAATAATGCCGGTGTTGAAGGCGATACTCAGGCAACTACGATTACCTGTACTGAGGAAAATTTCGACCTCAATATTACTGTCAATCTCAAAGGTGTTTGGTGGTGCATGAAGTACGAGATTGAACAATTTTTACGTCAGGATTCTCCCGGAGCAATTGTTAATACCTCATCGTTGGCTGGTCTGGTAGGTGTTCGCCGTGGTAACGCCTACGTGGCGGCCAAACATGGTGTCATCGGCATGACTAAATCGGCTGCATTGGAGTTTGCAAAGAAAAAAATTCGGGTTAATGCAATTTGTCCGGGAGCGATTGAAACACCGATGCTGAACCGCATACTCAAAGGTTCGGAGAAAGGCTACGAAATGATGAGAAAAATGGAGCCGGTTGGGCGCCTTGGTAAACCGTCGGAAATTGCCGAAGCTGCGGTGTTCCTGTGTTCTGATCACGCGTCATTTGTTACTGGCCATTCAATGTCGGTAGATGGAGGTTCATTCGCGCTTTAGTTGAATTTTTCTTTTTCTTTATCAATGTAACTAGAGGGATTGGTTTATGTCTGGAATAGTAGAAGGCAAAGTGGCTTTGATTACTGGGGCTGCGGGCGGGATTGGCCGTGCCGCCGCACAAATTTATGCTCGCGAAGGTGCGAAGGTGGTGGTGTCAGATCTACAGGAAGCTGCAGGCCTGGAGACTGTTGAATTAATCAAACAAGTGGGTGGTGATGCGACTTTTTTTAAGTGCGATGTATCAAAGGCCGCTGAAGTAGAAAATCTGGTCGAGCAAACGGTGAAAACCTACGGTCGTCTCGATTGCGCCTACAACAACGCGGGTATCGAAGGCGAGTGGACGCGTATCCACGAATGCACCGAGGAGAATTTTGATTTTAACTACAACGTCAACTTAAAAGGCGTGTTCCTGTGCATTAAATATCAGGTTACCCAGTTTCTGAAACAGCAAAGCCCCGGTGCCATTGTCAGTACCGCTTCTATTGCTGGTTTGGTGGGCACCAGAAATGCCGGAGCTTACGTGGCGGCTAAACACGGTGTCGTTGGGCTGACAAAAACTGCGGCACTGGAATACGCTACCAAGAATATTCGCGTTAACGCAGTCTGCCCCGGGGTGATCCGAACGCCCATGCTTGAGCGCATGTTTGAGAATAAGCCTCAGATGGAGAAAATGATGCTGGGGTTTGAACCCATTGGCCGTTTCGGAGCACCTGCAGAAATCGGTGAAGCTGCGGTGTGGTTGAGTTCTGATCAGGCTTCGTTTGTCACCGGCCATGCCATGGCGGTGGATGGTGGTGCTATCGCCTGCTGATGGCACTTATGGGGGGCGGCGGGTATACGTGTCACTCGACGGTAGCTGATCGATTGTTTTGATTGGAGTAGAGTTTTCTGATTCAGGATTTATTGGGGTACCTAACTCAGCCTTGAAGGCTACCCCAATATTGCGAATACCTTAGCCTTTTTTCACGTCATACTATTCTTGGTTTGACTTCCCGCTTTGATATTCTCTGAAGTGCTATTTCTACGGCTGAGGCAACAACAATAAAGCTGATAAGAACAATTATAATATGACCTGAATTTCTACTAACATAAACAAGAGCAAGTAGCATTGCCACGAAACTAAAAATAGCGGCTAGAAAAACTAAAAAACGTGACGCGCCTGTTTTATCAATAATTTTCAGATGTCCAATATGCGTTACTGTGTGAACGAATAAAATTAATATTGAACCGATCGCAGCAGTTTCTGATAAATCGAATAACAAAGACAATATGATAACCAATACGCCACTTATGACTAAACCTTCGCGACTGTGTGCAATAGGTTTTCCAAATATTGAAGGTAACTCTCCATCTTTCGCTAATTGATAAGTTACATTTGTAACTGCATACAAATTAGCATTTATAGCAGACGCGGTTGCGATTAAGGCTGTGATTGCGACTATCGAAAAGCCTGCTTGACCAAAAATTGGCAATGCGGCCTCAGCTAAGGCAAAGTCTTTAGCAGCAATCACTTCTTCAGTAGATAAAGTACCAAAAACAGCAAATGCCACAGCAACATAGAGCATCATGACTAATAAGATTGCAGTCATTATGGCTCTGGGAAGGGTTTTTGAAGGGTTGGGCATATCTTCTGCCGTGTTGGTAATTACCCGAAAACCTTCGTAGGCAAAAAAAGTAATTGAAAGACTAAAAAATATGTTACTACTTGGAGGGTATCCGTCTGGAGATAATAGAGCAGGATTCAGGTAAGCCATTCCTGCGATAGATAATGCACATAAAACAAGAAATTTGATTGCTACCGTTATTCTTTCCCAGGTTGCGACATCTTTTGCGCCCTCAAGATTAATGATTACGAATAAAAAGACTATGGATATTGAAAAAAAATAATGCCATAACTGAGAAGATCCGGATGGTAAAAAGGTAACTGCATAGTTACCAAATGCTTTTGCAATAAGGCCTAAGGAAACAATGGCAGCAAAGTACAGCATAATACTCATGGTGCCGGTGAAAAATCCGACCCCGTAAGCCTGAGACATGTATTCTACGATACCGCCTGAAGAAGGAAATCGTGCACCCAACTTTCCCAAAGAATAGCCACTAAATAATGCGATTATTCCACCAATAAAAAATGAGATATACACTGCACTACCTGAAATAGCGCTGGCTTCACCTAATAGCGCAAATATCCCAGCACCAACCATTGCCCCTATTCCCATTGAAACAGCTGAACAAAATCCAATCGGCTTTGAAGATGTATGCATAAAAACCCTTA
>JAUUYV010000052.1 GCA_030590275.1 Porticoccaceae bacterium | reverse complement strand
TGGCCCGGCACTGTTTCGCGACGAGTACCTGACTTGCCTGATTCGTCCGGGCTGGTCTTTTTCGGTGTCTGGCAATGGCGACTTAATTGTGGAGGAACAGCCATGAGCGAGGAGACAGCCATGAGCGATCAGAAGGATATGAATGAATTAAGCGGAGTCACCATTGAAGATGGCAAAGTGGCGATAACGGAATATCTGTCGATTGATCTGGAAAAAGAAACCTGGCATTGCCGCCGCTGTGATCAAAACCTGGGTAGTGCCCGTGGACCTTACAAAGAAGCTTTGGTGGTCTGTGAGCGCGAACCGGGGGATATCCACGCCCCAGCAATCGACCCCGAGAAATACGCTTTCACGTTTTCGCCAGATCCTCAGTGGTGTCGGATTATTGAATACTACTGTCCCCAGTGCGCGAGTCAGGTCGAGGTGGAATATCTGCCGCCGGGCCACCCACTGACCCTTAATGATCTAGAGCTGGATATCGATAAATTGAAGGCGCGGCATCTCTCTGCCGGACAGGGAGGTAGCGAATGAAGCGAGTAAGTGTAGATATCGGTGGTACCTTTACTGACTGTTTCCTGGTGATGGACGAACGGCGGGCGGAAGGTAAGGCACTTACGACTCATCATAATTTGGCTTCCGGGTTTATGGCCGCTCTGGAAGATGCCTGCCAACAACTTAATCTGGGTATTGAAGAAACCCTGTCTTCTGTGGATGCCGTGCGCTATGCAACGACACTTGGCACCAATGCGCTGATTGAGCGAAAGGGTCCCCAGGTCGGTTTAATTACCACCTCCGGTTTTGAGTTTTCCGTGCCTTTAATGCGCGCCCGTGGCTATGGCGATGGACTGAGTGACAAAGAACAGCAGGATTTACCGGGTGCCTCGCGGCCGGTACCCATTGTTCCTCGTTCCATGATTGAAGGCGTCGATGAGCGCATCGATTATAAAGGTGATGTGGTTTTCGACGTCGATGAAGATAATGTGCGTGATGTGGTGCGTCGTTTGGTTGATCGCGGTGCCCAGGCTTTTGTGGTTGCTACCGTTAACTCGGTGGTGAACCCCGTCAACGAAAAGAAAATCGAGCGCATTATTCTGGAGGAGTATCCCAGTCACTTGCTCGGTGCAATTCCCATTGTGCTGTCGCACCGGGTGGCGGGCCGGAAGGGCGAGTACGCGCGCACCATGTCGGCTATTCTCGATGCGTATTTGCACGACCAGATGTATCACGGGCTGGCCAGCCTCGAGAGTGTGTTGCGCAAAAATAAGTACAACAAACCCATGCTGGTGGTGCACAACAGCTGCGGTATGGCGCAGATGAGTTCTACCCATTCCCTGCAAACTATCCACTCCGGGCCAGTGGCCGGGCTCGAAGCTACCGAAAGTCTGTCGATCCAGTTTGATGAGTCCAATATGATCGCCACCGATATGGGTGGCACCAGTTTTGATATTGGTCTGGTCACTAGCGACGGCGTTAAATTTTACGATTTCAACCCGGTGATTGACCGTTGGCTGGTGAGTACTCCGATGAGCTATCTGCACACGCTGGGAGCGGGGGGTGGCTCTATCGCTCGTTACGATCGATTGTGGGGAGCGGTCGAAGTAGGGCCGCAGAGCGCAGGTTCCGATCCGGGACCTGCGTGTTATGGCCGGGGCGGCAAGTTTCCCACGACTACCGATGCCAACCTGGTGCTCGGTTACCTCGATGAAAAAAATTATGCTGGCGGCAGTATCAAGCTGAGTAAGCGCCGTGCCGAGCGGGCCATTCGCGACCATATCTGCGAACACACGGGCACCAGTGTGGAGGAAGCGGCGCTGGCCATTCGCCGCAAGGTGGATGCCAATATGGCGGACGCTATTTTTAAAGAAGTGGCGGTTAAGGGCTATGACCCAGCTAACTTTACGCTGCTTTCTTATGGGGGAGGCGGACCCCTGCATGCCTGCGGTTATGCCAGCAAAATTGGTATTTCACGGATTTTGATACCGCCCTTTAGCGCGGTGTTTTCCGCCCTGGGAGCGGGCAGTATGGATCAGCTGCATATTCATGAACGCTCTCTTTATCTGATGCTCTACGATTCTCTGGAGCGCAAGGTGCTGGAAGATTTTACTGAGTTTAATGCCACGGTAGAGCAGCTCGAGAAACTGGGTCGCGACGACTTGTTGCGTCAGGGGGTCGATGAAAAAGACATTAAGTCTCGGGTCGAACTCGATATGCGCTACGGTAATCAGTTGGCGCAAACCGCGGTGATCAGCCCGGTTGATCGTATTCAATCGGATCAGGACGTAATGACCCTGTTGGATCTTTTCAGCACCAGCTACGAACAACGGTTTGGTGAAGGCAGTGCGGCGCCGGAGGCCGGTATTCGAGTCAATGTGATTCGCGTGGTGTCTTACGTCGAGCACGAATCGGTCAAGCTGGAATTCAGCGATGCTACTAGCAGCGCCAAAGTAACACCCACTTCCAGTCGCGACTGCTGGTACGACGGTACCGAGGGTGTCGTCACCACCCATGTTTATGGTATTGCGGATATCCCCGAAGGCGCGGTGATCGATGGCCCCGCATTGGTGGAAACACCCCATACCACTTATCTCGTTTATCCCGGTTGGTCGCTGACCATGGGCAAGCAGGGCTCCGCCTGGCTTGAACAACATAGCGTTAACTGAGGAGAATTCAGCATGAATGAAAAACAATCACCTGGTGAACGTAGCCTGATCGAACAGTTTCTCGATGAGAATGTGCTTTTTCTGGGGCCAGACCCCGAGATTATGCGCGACCACAGTGTTTCTATACCTTCAGCGAAGGAAGCCGCTGCCGTCGAGGCCTGGAAAGACAGGTCCGAAGACATTAATTTAATCCGCAATCGTTTGCAGACTGCCTGTAACGAGTCCTTTGACATGGTGGAGCAAATGGGTGCGGCTCCCGGTGCGAAATGGGGCGATTTGATCGCTGGTATTTTCTCCTGCCAGGGGGATCTGGCACTGTCCAGCGCAGGTGGTGTGCTGGTGTTTTCGGTGCTCGCTCAGCATCCACAAAAATTTATTTTGAAGTACTGGAGAGATGATCCGACCGTGGGTGTGCGTGAAGGCGACATCTTTATGCACAACGATGCCCGCTACGGCAATATTCACAATACGGATCAGAGTTTGTCCCTGCCGGTATTCCACGAGGGTGAGATCGTGTGTTTTGTGGGTTCGATTGTGCACGAAGGTGAAAACGGTGCCTGCGAACCCGGTGGTATGCCCGGCGGTGCGGAAAGCCCCTACGATGAGGGTTTGAAAATGTCGCCCCTCAAGGTGGGCGAAAATTACGAGTTCCGCAAGGATCTGCTGACTTTCCTGCAAAACTCAGTGCGTGAGCCGAAGCTGCAAATGGAAGGTATGAAGTCCAAGTTGCACGCTTGCCTGCGCATAAAAAAACGTGTCGAAGAAATCATTAAAGACTACGGTGTCGATGCCTTTTTAGCGACAGTGCGCGGTACGCTTACCGACACCGAGATGGAAGTACGTCGTCGTTTTCGCACCTGGCCCGACGGTAAAGTGTGTTCTAACGTGTTTGCCGACAGCACCCTGCGTGAAAATGTACTAATCAAGATTCGTTGCGAGGTGACTAAAAAAGACGATGAACTGATTATCGATTTTCGGGGTTCTTCGCCACAGTTTTTGAATCGGGCGAACAACACGGTGTTGGCATCTATGAAGGGCATGTTGGCACAGTTGTTTTTAATGTTTGTGTGGCCTGACCTGCCTCGTAATCAGGCAGTATTTGCGCCTATTACCGTATTGACTGACGAAGGTTCTGCGCTTAACTGCTCGCCGGAAGCACCAAATGCCCAGAGCATGATGACGTTCTTCCCCGCATTTACTGCGGTACAGAGTGCCATTCCTAAACTCATGTTCGCCGCGGGTTTCCGTTCTACTGACATTATTTCCTGTTGGTACAACATGATTACAACCTTTGTGTACGGTGGTTTTAGCCAGCACAACGAATTTGTCGGTAACGTGTGTGCCGACCTTAATGGCATGGGTGGTGCAGCGCGAGCAACCCGCGATGGAGAGCACTCCATGGCACCGATCTTTGCGTCCATGGCCGATATTGGCGAGCAGGAGTTAATCGAAGAAGAAGTACCGATGATGAAATTGGTACCGCACAAGGTGATGGTCGATAACTGCGGGTTTGGTATGCACCGGGGCGGTCACGGTTATCAGCAAATTGTTACCCATAAAGACACCCAGGCCTGGGGTTATATGGTTAACGTTATTGGCTCCAAGTTTCCTTCTACCTATGGCATTTTCGGCGGTTATGCGCCGGGTTGTTACCCGCTGTGTAAAGTGAAAGGCGTCAATGTATTTGAGGTCATGAAAGACAATCGTGAATTGATGCGCTACACCATCGAAGACATCATGAACGATCAACCCTTTCCCGGCGCTACTTACAGTTCCCATCACTGTGGCTTGCAGTTTGAAATGGCGGAGCCTGGAGAGTTGTATATGATCACCCAGGGTGGCGGGGGTGGCTATGGCGACGTGTTGGAGCGCGATCCAGCGCAAATCGCCAGGGATTGGACGGACGGCATTGTCTCGAAAGACGTGATCGAAAATATGTACCATGTGGTGATGGATTACGATACTGGTGCCCTCGACCAGGAGGCCACTGATAAAGCTCGGGCCGACGAGCGCAAAGCTCGCCTGGCACGGGCCAAACCTTTCAAGGAGTTTGCCGCCGAATGGACTCAGGCTAAACCTCCCGAGAACCTGCCGTATTATGGCAGTTGGGACGATCCGACGGTGTTGCATCTGGGTACACCTGACCGTACTTGCCCCGCCGATGCCATTGAACCGGTAATGATGCCCGATCCTAAAGATGTTGAGATTGCTCGATTGCAAGCTGAACTCGCCGCCCTCAAACAGGCTTAAGGTGATGCTAACGACGGCCGAGACTTAAGCCAGATGTCAGGCTTAATTAAAAGCTGGTTAAACGGAGATACGCTGATTCTGCGTTGGCTCGCGTTTGAGGATTATGCTCGCAAGGTAATTGGCAACGAACATGAAGGCTGGTATCGGGAGCCCATGCGCTATGCAGCGGGTCTTGCCGATGCTAATAAGGTGCTTGGCTCGCAGGTGGTGAGCTTTGATTTTGGAGCGGTGTTTGCTGCCAATGCTGAATTGGCGGTGGATAGCGTAGGAGCTGAGCGAGTCTCCGCGGTACTTGAAAACACCGCTGTCAAAGCGTTCTGTGCTGATGCTATCGCGGCGATGTCCCACCAGTTAAGTGACAGGGTCGATGTGATCCTGCAGCTGCCGTCACCGTCGGCGCTATTAATGCGATTGGGTGAAGAATCTTCGAATATAGATTTTGACATGCTCGACGACACAGCGACTTTGCTGGCGGATTTATTGCGTGGCTTTGCCGAGCTATCCATTGCCGGGGTAGTTCTGGCTTTTGTGAGCAGTGATGTGGATTTGGGCGACAAAAGTGAAGCCTGCGAAGTTTTGCAGAGTGTTGCCGGGCATTACGACTGGGTGTTTGCGCTACGACTCGTTGACAATGAGCAGTCTGAGGGGCTCAGTGAACTAGAGTCTGACCTTTACTTGATGTCCGATTTATCCGTCACCGATACAGCCGCTCAGGAAAAAGTCTGCGGTGGAGGTTTGAATAAGGAGTTTTGGGCCGGTAAGGACTTAAGCTCGATGGACGGAGTTTGCCTTTACGGGGACGTGCCTGCTGAGCTCGACCCAAAGTCGGTGATTGAACGCATCACTACTTTACCTTGAGCCTTGAGCAGTATTCAGAATAATATCCTGGACGACACATTAAAATTATTGCTCTGAATTAAAAGCTCGAATCCCAGATACGAACTACTGCTACTGCTCGCAGGCGCGAACCCAATTCAGATAGATACCGTTTATCCAATACTAGCGGTATAAACAGATTCGATTATTACGAGACTTCGATATGCACCATACCAGCCAATCCGCTCAATTTATGTTTCGCAATGCCTTATGGCGCTATGCCTCTAAAACTGCGTTGGTGGTTGATGGCCAGTGCTACACCTATAAAGAGCTGGACAACTTATCCAGTAATTTGGCGACACACTTAAACGCGGCTGGAGTTGGTAAGGGCGACCGCCTGGCGATTTTGTTTCGTAACTGTGTTGAGTTTGTAGTGACCGATCTAGCCATATTTAAACTGGGGGCGGTTAAGGTGCCTCTGAATGAAATGCTTAGCAAGAGTGATGTGGGTTATATGGTCGGTCACTCCGGGGCAAAAGCTCTGGTGGTGCATAGCTCGTTGACAGACAAGCTCGATAAAGCAGAACTTGCCACTACTGACCTCGAGCATATCTACGAGCTGGATGATGTGGGCAGTGGCATTGATGAAAGCCATAAAAACTGGAATGGGCTGTTTGGGGATGATCCCCAGCCCTTTGAATGGTTGGAAGTCGGGCCTCAGGACCCCGCGTTTATCCTTTATACCGGCGGTACCACCGGCCGTTCAAAAGGGGTGCTGCACACTCACGGCGCGATGATGATTAATGGCCTCACTCACGTGATGAATGCCGAAATAGCTGAAGATGAAAAGCTTTTGCTCACTAGCCCCTTGCCCCACGCAGCAGGGTTTATGTTGCAGGCAGGACTGTTGCACGGTGCATGCACCTATATACACAATAAATTTGACCCAGAGTTGGTGCTCGACACCATCAGTCAGGACAAAATCACCTGGACCTTCATGGTGCCCACCATGATTTACCGGGTGTTAGATGCTTATGACACAGCGCGGCACGACATTTCTTCATTGCGCACCCTGGTTTATGGAGCGGCTCCTATTACCAAAGTGCGCCTGCAGGAAGTGCTGGATAAATTTGGCCCGGTGCTGTTGCAGCTGTTTGGTCAAACAGAAGTTCCAGATTTTGCTACTAAATTATCCAAGGCCGACCATCTGGATGAACGCTTTTTGGGTTCTTGCGGGCAACCAGTGCTTACCGCTGAGGTGTGTATCGGCGATGATGCCGGCGAGCCGGTGGCCTTTGGTGAGGTGGGTGAAATTATGGTGCGCTCTCCTTACAGCCTGGAGTGCTATTACAACGAGCCAGAAAAAACCGATGAGGTCTACGCCGGTGAGTGGTTAAAAACCGGAGATGTCGGATATCAGCTTGATACTGGTCACGTCTTTATTGTTGATCGTTCCAAGGATATGATTATTTCCGGCGGTATGAATGTGTATTCTACCGAGGTGGAGAACGTGGTGCAGGAACACCCCGGTGTAAAACAGGTTATGGTCATCGGGATTCCTCACAAGGACTGGGGCGAAGCAGTTTGCGCGGCGGTGATTCCCGCAGATGAGGGTTTGGATGAGGCTGACTTAATTGCGTTCTGTAAGGATCGCCTGGCGGCTTACAAAGCACCAAAAACCATCGAAGTTGTGGATGATATCCCGCTCACCGCCTACGGTAAGCCCGATAAAAAAGCCTTGCGTGCGAAGTACTGGGGTGATCAGACCCGTCAGGTTAACTAGGTTAATACGGCCGAGTTCTTTCTGTGATTCCTGTTACCGTCCTCACTGGTTTCCTCGGTAGTGGCAAAACCACCTTGCTTTCTCGTTTGCTATCTAGCCCTGAGTTAGCCGACACCGCGGTTATTGTTAATGAATTCGGCGAAACCGACCTCGACCATACTTTAATTACCGCCAGCAGCGAGAATATTTTGCAGCTGATGAACGGTTGTATCTGCTGCACTATTCGCGAAGATCTGGCGCTGGAGTTGCGTAACCTGTTTTATCTCCGAGCCGTCGGCGATATTCCGCGGTTTAATCGGGTGTTGATCGAGACCACAGGGCTGGCCGATCCGGTGCCCATCATTCATACCTTTATGGCTAACACAGAGCTAAAAAAGGTCTACCGCATGCAGTCGGTAGTTACGTTGGTGGATGCTGTGGTCGGCGAGCGAACCCTGATTGATCAGGATGTTTCTCGCCGCCAGGTGGCCCTGGCCGATCAGCTGCTGATTAGTAAAACCGAACTGCCTGAAGTTAGCTCCTCTGAAGGTCTGCGGGAGCGTCTCGCGGATCTCAACCCTGGGGCGAGCATTAGGGAGGTATCTGAGTTCGAGCTCAATGATCTACTTGCCGATGACTATTACCCAACGAAATACAATGCGACCGACTTCGAGCGCTGGTTAGCTGTAGAGCAGTCTGCACGGGACAGGAACCACTCGCACAATGGTATCAATACCTTTACCCTGTGCCTCGAAAAACCGATGGCTCTGGCCGATCTTGTTTTGTTTTTTCAGGATCTGGTTAATTATAAGCCCGAGCAACTATTGCGTGTTAAAGGTTTGGCTCTGGTCGCGGGGCGAGAATCTACTCCTGCGGTGGTTCATGGGGTGAGAGAGAAAGTGTACCCGTTGACCTGGTTGCCAGCCTGGCCTGGTGGGCGAGTGGAAAGCCGCTTTGTATTTATTACTGAAGGGCTGGAGAAAACGGAAATAGAGGCCCTGTTTGATCGCGTTGTCGGGGGCTCTTAGTGGCGGAAGGCTCTTAACAGCTGAAG
>JAUUYV010000241.1 GCA_030590275.1 Porticoccaceae bacterium | reverse complement strand
GTCTGTTGGCTTGTTCCGCCTGGAGCATGTGGATGTTGCTACCATGATCCCCGAACTCGAAACCATTTTTGGTGATAGTGCGAATGGGCCTCTGGCGGGCCTGGTTCGTTTTATGGCGATGGAGCGCTTAAACGCAATAATGGTGGTCACCCAGCAGCAAAAATATCTTCGCGATGTAGAAACCTGGATTGATCGTCTCGATCAGGCGGAAAACCCCCATGGAATGAATATGTACGTCTATTACGTACAAAATGGAAAAGCAGAACATCTCGCCGATTTGTTGACTCAGCTGTTTGAAGGTCGACGACGGACCGCCCTGGCTTCTACGCAGCGTGGAGCTCTTGTTAAGCCACCACCGATTACAGCGGGAGGCGACGCTAAGCCAGCACGTAAGCCGTCATCCAAATCATCGTCTTCCGGAGACCAAAACTCCAAGATGAGTGTAGGGGATATCAGCATTATTCCAGACATTGAAAATAATGCTCTGGTGGTTTTGGCAACGGCGACAGATTACGCAGAGCTTAAAAAAGCTGTCACTAAGCTAGATATACCCCCCATGCAGGTTTTAGTGGAAGCCTCGATTATTGAGGTCACGTTAGGGGAAGAGCTGGAATATGGTTTGCAGTGGTTTTTTAAAGATAGCCACGGCAAGTACGATGGCGTAGGAGGGCTTAACATACCGTCGAATGCCAATGTTAGTGGGTTAGCGGGAACGTTAAGTCCCGCAAACTTCACTTATGGCATCTTCGATGCAGCTGGTATTCGAGCAGTATTGAATGCGGTAGCTGGGGATTCGCGTATTAATGTTCTTTCTTCCCCCTCCCTGATGGTTCTGGATAATCAGACCGCGAGCATACGTGTGGGTGACCAGGTTCCTATTAGAACTTCAGAATCAACCAATACCGCGAGCGGTATTATTGACGATGATGGAAATTTTGGTACCAATATAACTAGCACCATTCAGTATCGAGACACGGGTGTTTCTCTTGAGGTTACGCCGCGAGTCAACGCGGGTGGTATGGTCATTATGGAGATTACCCAGCGGGTCGATGACGTAGATGAGACCACTACCTCTGATATTGATTCCCCTACGATTCTGCAACGGGAGATTACTACCACCGTAGGGGTGCAAAGTGGTGAAACCATTGTTCTGGGAGGACTAATCAGGGAAGACGAAGAAACTTCCGACACTGGTATTCCCTATCTAAAGGACATCCCCATCGTCGGATTCCTGTTTGGTGGTCGGCGAGTTGCTAGTGCCAAGACGGAGTTGGTGGTCATGATCACACCGAGTGCGGTAGGAAGCCCTCAGGAGGCACGAAAAGTTACCGAAGAATATAAAGCCAAGCTGAAGGGAGTGGATTTTAGCAGTATTCATTGACCGGCTAGATATACGTCAACCAGCGGTTGGCATATTTTTTTGTACTAGTAAAGATGCGTATATGGAAAAATAAACTTACCCGAACTCGTTTCGGGTTTTCTTTAAACTTAATTCATGCTCTGAATAAAAACGAATAACAGAGGGTTCACGAAATGACCCAACCTTTGGGCACCATTCGACAGGTGGCCTATGTCGTTAAAGATCTGGATGTAGCCCTGTCTCACTGGACCAAAACCCTGCATGCGGGCCCTTTTTATCGGATCGACCACTGTCCACTGGAAGAACAAAAATATTATGGCGAACCGGGCCATGCTGATGTCAGTATCGCCCTGGGCAATAGTGGTGATCTACAAATCGAATTGATTGTTCAGCACAACGATGCGCCCTCTGTTTACCGAGATTTTCTGGAAGCAGGGCGGCAAGGTGTCCACCATATTGCATTGATGCCCGAGGATTACACGACAAGCTTTCAGGAGTATCAGGCGGCTGGATATACACCAGCGTTTGAATGTTCGGTGGGCGGCGCTCCCGTAGTTTATTTTGATACCGTAAACATTATGGGCCACTATGTTGAACTATGGGATAACAACGCTGTTTTTAAGAACCTTTTCTCTTTGGTGGAAGATGCGGCAAAAAGTTGGGATGGAAAAGATCCGATTCGTTCATTAGCACTGTGACTTAGATGTTATCAGTCTAGCTCTATGGCAGTGGTCTTTTTCAACATTTAAAGTCTGCATTTGTTTAAGTCTTGTACACCAGATAGCCGTGGAAAATCTACGAGAGGTGGTTTAAGCTCGGGGCCTTATCTGGTTTTTTGGGTCTGTTAGTGACTAAACCTCCGCCTGCGATAAGTTCAGTTACCTTTAGTGAACAAGCTTTTATCTTTAGGATACGAAAAGTTTCGTTAACAAAAAATAATATTGATGGTGGCCTGACACTACCAGGGAGATAACGATATGCAATACGACATAATAATTAAAAATGGGATAGTTATTGACGGTTCGGGTGCGGCGCGCTTTAAGGCCGACGTCGGAATAGAAAATGGCAAGATCGTGACCATTGGTAATATTGAAGGCGATGCGAAGGAAGTCATCGATGCCAAAGGTCAAATTGTTGCGCCCGGTATTATCGATGGTCATACCCATATGGACGCTCAGATATCCTGGGATCCTTTGGGTACCTGTTCAGTCTGGCACGGTATTACCACAGTGGTGATGGGCAATTGCGGTTTCACCCTGGCTCCCTGCGCTGCCAAAGACAAGCAGTTTGTGGTGCGTAATCTTGAGCGGGCGGAAGATATTGCCGGGGAGGCGATGGATGCTGGCATCGACTGGACCTGGGAAACCTTTCCCGACTATCTCAATGCACTGGAAGGCTTGCCCAAGGGAATTAATTACAGTGGTTATATTGGCCATTCGGCACTTCGCACTTACGTGATGGGCGAGCGTGCGTTTACAGATGAAGCGACCGCTGACGATATGGAGAAAATGAAAAGCGAATTAGCCGACTCCATTCGCGCAGGTGCGATGGGCTTTTCTACCTCGAGAACTCGTAATCATCAGACACCCGATGATGGCCCAGTCGCCAGCCGCTTAGCAAGCTGGGACGAGGTCAAAGAGTTGGTGGGTGTAATGGGAGAATTGGGTGCTGGTATTTTTGAAATTGCTGGTGAGGATATTGGTCGAGATCCCAAAGCGCAGAGGGAATACCATGAACGTTTGCGTGATTTGGCCGTTGAATCGGGTCGTCCAGTCACCTGGGGCATGTTCAGTAGTCGTAAAGCGCCAGATCTTTGGCCTCCTTATTTCGATCTGCTGGATGAAACCGCTGAAGCCGGTGGCAAAATGTTTGCCCAGGTGCACAGCCGGGCTTTTACCGTCATGATGTCCTTTGAGACACGCTTACCCTTTGATAACTATCCGGTCTGGAAGGAGCTACGGGAAAAACCCTTAGCGGAGCAGGAAGCTGCATTAAGGGATCCAGACACCCGCGCGAAACTCGTCGCTGCGGCCAGTGGCGATAGACCTAATCAAAAGCGAGCGGTTGGTGCCGAGCTGCGTCCACCCAACTACGAGTGGTTGTACGTTATGGATACGGTTGCAGGGCCACACAAAACACTGGCTGAACTGGCCGAAGAACGTGGTATGGAACCAGTTGATGTGATGATAGAGGTGGCGTTGGAGCACAAACTAAAAGTATTTTTCCGTCAAACCCTGGTAAATGAAAGCCAGGATGACGTACTGACCATGATGAAACACCCACGTTCTGTTGTGACCTTTTCTGACTCCGGCGCACACGTCTCACAAATTATGGATTCCTCACTGCAAACCCATGTGCTATCTCATTGGGTGCGAGAAAAGCAAGCCCTGAGCCTGGAGGAAGCAATCAATATGTTGACGGCCCAGCCTGCTGAAGCCTGGGGTTTTGAAGATCGTGGTTTGCTTAAAGAAGGCCTTTCTGCCGATATTATAGTGTTTGATGCTGACCGTATCGCACCATTGATGCCCGAGGTTAAATACGATCTGCCTGGGGGTGCGCGGAGGCTGATACAAAAGGCGGAAGGCATCGCGGTGACCATCGTCAATGGCGTAGTACTCATGCGCGATGGTGAGCATACTGGCAGCTACCCTGGTAAATTATTGAGGGGGCCTCTTGCTGCTGACACGCTGAGCGTGGCGGCGAGTTAAG
>JAUUYV010000213.1 GCA_030590275.1 Porticoccaceae bacterium | reverse complement strand
GTAGAATATCGTGGTATTCCCATTGGTCGCGTAGAGCGAATTTTGTTAAAAGAGCTCTCGGCGTTTGGCATGGGTGATGAAGACTCGGCCACAGGTAGAGCCATTCCGGTGCTGATTTATCTGGAGCCGGGTCGATTGGATCTCTCAGATAGCAAAGAATCTACCGATGCACTTAAGAAGACTATTGAACTTGGTGTGACCCGCGGGTCACGGGCTACGTTGTCAGTGGGTAATTTACTGACAGGTAAACAATTGGTCAGTGTAGATTACTTCCCGGATGAGGAGCCCGCTGAACTGGGAGCGTTTGGGCCATACGTGGTCATTCCCACCATTGAAACGGGTGTTGGCCGCTTGGAAAACCAGGTTAGGAACTTCATGGATCGGCTTAACGCATTGCCCCTAGAAGAAACCGTAGCCGGTGTTAATAAGGTGTTGGGCTCAGTCAACGGCCTGTTAGAAAGTGATGATACTAAGAAAGTTTCCTCTGAGCTTGTTGCAACCCTTGGTGAGCTACGATATGCGCTGGCTGGGCTATCGCCTGATTCCAAGATGTACCAGAGTTTAGGCGCATCGGTGAACTCACTGAATGGAACTCTGGAGAATCTGGATGCCTTAATCCGTAAATTATCGGTCAAGCCAAGCTCCCTACTTTTCCCTGGAACACCAGAAATGGATCCAATACCGGAGGCTCGTCCCTGATGAAGTATTTAGCATTAATAGCCGCATTGCTTGTCACCGGTTGTTCCAGTTCCGCTCCCACGCTTAAACAGTATTTGTTACGCACGGATACCCCCAGTCAATTTACCCTTCAGGATTCAACTGGCGCTGTCGGTATTGGTACGCTAACAGTGGCCCCCTACATTGATGGCCGGGGACTTGTATTGGAAACCAGCAATGGTGAGGTGCGAGCGGCCCGTGATCACCAGTGGGCTGAACCCTTACGTGAGAGCCTGCGTTCTTATTTATCCAGTAAAGTGTCCGAGCAATCCGGGCAGGTGATTCGTGCTTACAATTATGCGAAGGTCGACTGGGCTCAGCGCATCGATATTCGTATTGATGAGCTTCATGGAACAGCCAATGGTGGTGCCAAGTTAGTGGCTTATTGGAATATTGTTGACCCTGCTGAGCGTAAGGTGTTGTCAGAGAATGGCTTCTACGAGACCGAAGCGCTTGGCCGTGATGGTTACGATGCACTGGTGCAGGCGCAAAAGAAACTGTTAGATAGATTAGCTTCTGCTATTGCGGCATCACTATAGGTACAACTTACAGGGCGCCAGGATTTTGTTGGCGTGCTTATGGACTGCTAGATGCCCATTATGGACGGTTACGTTGCCACGCAGGAAATTCGCAAGCAGGCGAAGTATCGTGATTTACCGATATTGGCGATGACAGCCAATGCAATGGCTGGAGACCGAAAGAAAGTGCTGGATGCCGGGATGAGCGATCATATCGCCAAGCCGTTTACCCGGGTTGAATTATTTACAACCATGGCGAAATGGATTAAGCCGAAAAAGTGATCCAGTAAGGGGGGAAGACAGTACGTCTTAGGGGTAGATAAGTATGCTAGGGGTCAGAGGCAGGTAGTATGAAATTAGCTATAAATTGCCATAGCCTCGGTAATGAACCCCTTGAATCTGGTGTTTAATGTCTGGGGCTGGTTAAAAAATAACCGTTACGACCCCTTACTTGGGCAAGCTAATGGGTATTGAATAAAAAGACGATTTTTATTTAAGATGTTGATTTATAACGGAAAATATTAAAAAATGGTGCCCAGGAGAGGACTTGAACCTCCACGCCCTTGCGAGCACTAGCACCTGAAGCTAGCGTGTCTACCAATTTCACCACCTGGGCCTGTACAGAAAGACTATTCGACGGGTGCGGCACTTTACTGTCCGTATTAATGCTTGTCAATCTGTCATACTTTCAATTTATTGTAGCGCTTACTTACAGTGGTTAAGCGAGGAAAAACGATACCAATGCGCAAAAAACACGTAAAGCGAGACCCCCATTCAGCACGCGAGGCGGATCGTTACGACAGGCCGATACCGAGTCGTGAATACATTCTTTTGCTGTTGTCCGAAAGTACGGGCCCGATGACCCAGGACGAGTTAAGTCGAGAGCTTGATCTTAAAGACAGCGAGCAGATCGAGGCTTTGCGGCGGCGCTTGCGGGCAATGGTTCGTGATGGCCAGATTGTACGTAACCGTTCCGGTGGTTTCGGGGCGCTGGATAAGATGAATGTGGTGAAGGGCCTGGTGAGTGGCCACCCTGAAGGCTATGGCTTTGTGATAACCGGGAGGGGGGAGGAAGATATTTTTCTGTCTAGCCGACAGATGCGTCAGGTGCTAAGTGGCGATGAAGTGTTGGTGCGCATTGAAGGCTGGGATCGACGGGGCCGACCAGAAGGCGCCATTGTTGAAGTGGTGGATCACCGTACTCAAGAACTGGTAGGACGTTACTTTACTGAGGCTGGAATTAGTTACGTACGGCCCGATAATCCCGGTATCAGCCAGGATGTCTTAATTGGTATGGAGGATGCCAATGGTGCTGAGTTGGGCCAGATTGTGTTAGTGGAGATTACCCGCCAGCCTTCGCGAAAAAGCCAGCCCGCTGGTCGTGTGGTGCGGGTGTTGGGAGACCATATGGCTCCTGGCTTAGAAATCGAGATGGCTATCCACAGTTATGGAATTCCACAGGAGTGGTCGGATTCTTTGCTCGCGGAGACCGCTGCTATTCCCGATGAAGTTCAGGCAAAGGATCTAACCGGCCGCTTCGATCTGCGCGGTTTGCCCCTGGTGACTATCGATGGTGAAGATGCGAAAGATTTTGATGACGCAGTGTATTGCGAGCCGCTTAAGGCCGGTGGCTGGAAGTTGTATGTGGCGATTGCTGATGTGTCCCATTACGTAAAACCCGGTTCTGAGCTGGATCATGAGGCCTATCAGCGCGGTAATTCAGTGTATTTCCCTGGCTATGTGGTGCCAATGTTACCGGAGAAGTTATCTAACGGTTTGTGTTCGCTCAGACCCGAGGTGGATCGCCTGTGCATGGTGTGTGAGATGCGCATCGATAAGGAGGGTCAGATAACGCGCTTTCAGTTTTACGACGGGGTGATGTGTTCTCATGCTCGGCTTACCTACACCCAGGTGGCCTCGATGATTGCCCAGCGTGAAGATGTCGATAGCGGTGTGCGTAAGCAGTTCCACAGGGTAGTGTCCAATATCGATGACTTGCACCAGCTATTCGGCGCATTACATGCTGAGCGCGAGCGGCGCGGTGCCATTGATTTTGAAACCGGTGAAACTCGCATAATGTTTGATGCGCAGCGCAAGATTGAGCAAATTATTCCCACAGAACGTACCGATGCACACCGCTTGATCGAAGAATGTATGTTGGCGGCCAATGAATGTACGGCGATCATGCTTCAAAAAAGTAAGTTGCCCGTCCTGTATCGAGTTCACGAAGGGCCGAAGGAAGAAAAGCTCGCTAATCTCAGAGAGTTTCTCGGTGAGATTGGTTTGGGGCTGCCCGGTGGTGATCAGCCTTCTCCAGAAGACTACCAGGCGGTGTTGCGTCAAGTTGGTGAGCGACCTGATGCTGGGGTTATCCAGTCGGTGATGTTGCGTTCGATGAGCCAGGCGGTGTATCAGTCAGAAAACCGCGGGCATTTTGGATTGAATTACGAAGCCTATACGCATTTTACGTCGCCCATTAGGCGTTATCCGGATCTGCTGGTACACCGAGCGATTCGTGGTTTGTTGCGTAGCAAGCGCCGGGTTGCTCATTTGCATCGGCACGACAAGGCCAGGCAGCAAGGGCTGGAAACCAGCTACCCTTACGACGCGGTGAATATGGTCGAAGGCGGGGTGCACTGCTCAATGACGGAACGCCGTGCCGATGATGCCACTCGCAGCGTGGTGAACTGGCTTAAGTGTGAATATTTGCTCGATCATATTGGTGATGACTTTGCCGGGATCGTAACTGGGGTCACGGGCTTTGGTCTCTTCGTTGAGCTGGAAGGACTTTATATTGACGGTTTAGTGCATATCACCGGCTTGCCAAAGGATTATTATCACCACGAACCCGCCCATCACCGCCTGGTGGGTGAGCGTACCAGGCGGGTGTTTCGGCTGGGTGATCGTTTGCAGGTGAAGGTGGCTCGAGTCGATCTTGATGAGCGCAAAATTGATTTTGAGCTTATGGAAGCGTCGGATGGGAAACGTCGGACAGGCTCCAGGGCATCCACCCGGGGAGTGGCGCAGGCAGAACGCGGCGAGGATGGGGTAAAAGGGCGGGGGCGCGCAGGGGACAAAAGCACGAAGGCTGGCGCAAAGAAATACTCGAAAAAAACAGGCTCAAAAAAACCAGGGAAGGCTTCGACGAAAAAGAAAACTTCGACCAAAAACAAGACGGGCTCTGGGAAGAACAAGCGTGGTGGGAAGGGC